>CAZGJX010000245.1:0-1564 GCA_964525635.1 uncultured archaeon | reverse complement strand
TGATCGAAAAAAAATTTAAGTAAGGTGAAAATTCATCATGAATTACATATTAAATATTTAATAAAAGTAGGAAAATATCTTATTGATTTATAAAATTGCAAATTAATAAAAATTGTAATAATTATAACTTATTTATAGTGAAAAATAAATCAAAATACTATTATATCTAAATTATAACTAAAATGCTATTATACAGTCTAACTGAAAAAGGATATCTACGAAGAATTAAGAGTGTAAATTTTCTTGAAACAGCAACTTATATAATTGATGATGAAAACACATTATACTTATGGTTAGGGAGTAAGATATCTGATAATAAAAAATTAAATAGTAAAGAAAGAGTTGAAAAATTAAATTCTGAAAGAAATAATATAGCAACAATACAAATACTAAATCAAAATAAAGAATATGGAAGATTTCTTTCAATCATGGATATTTTAAGGAAGGGCGTTATTCATAGCACTTCAACTGAAAAGCGTAATGAACTAATTATCGAATTTGAAGATACAATGGAATTAATAGAAGCAGGGTTAGAACCTGATTTAGAGGCTAAAATTACAGTTGCAGCGCACAATCTCTCTCAAAAAACCATCACTTATGAAGAATTATGTAAAAAATTAGCTGAATTACAATTGAAAATAGTAAAAGAAAATGAGATGATATCTCAAACAGAATTAGAGAAGAAAACTCAAGAAATATTTCAATCTTCTTCAACTTATGAAGAAATATGTTGGTTAATTGCTGAACTGGAAATTTTAATAGAAGAAAATTTCTAGAATCTCAATTATTGAATTTAGTAGAAATTTATTATTTTTCAATTGTTTTTTTATAAGCATATTCCATCAAGGGCATCATCGCATCTCTGACTTCTATTCCATCTTGAGTTAATGAATATTCAACTCTAGGAGGAATTTCTGGAAAGGCATCTCTCTTTATAAGTTCAGCAACTTCCAATTCTTTTAACCTATCAGCTAAAGTTTTTGGGCTAATTCCAACTAATTCTTTTAAAATCTGATTAAACCTAAGTTTCCCATTATTACTTATTGTTCCAATTATTATTAAAGCCCATTTTTTACTGATTATATTAATAATTCCCTCAATGGGACAAAAACAAAAATTCATTTCTCCTTCTTTTATTGATTGACAATTATTATTTTCTTTTAAAGTAAGTCACCTTTGTAATACTTACTATGATGTCTTATACTTAATTATTTAAATAGTTTGCCTTCTGTATTAACTATAAAAAATGAATTAATATATATGAGCGATAAAAAAAATCAAAATGTAGAGGAATGTTGTGAAGACGAAAAAGTTAAATGTTGTAGTGGTTGCTCAGGTCAAAAAGACGAATGATAAATTCCATTTTTAAAAGAACATAAAAACAACAATGAATAATTAAAAACACTTTTTTTTTAATATTTATTTATTGTCATCATATCATCCTAATATCTATTTCAAACTAAAAATCTACAGTATTAGAGTGAATTATATTGAACTACCATCACCTAAACAGTACTTCGTAAAAAATAAAGGTATTCCCAAAATTCTGATTTTGTTGAAATTT
>CAZGJX010000244.1:0-1568 GCA_964525635.1 uncultured archaeon | reverse complement strand
CGTTTAAATACTGTCCAGATTTATCATCATTTTTGGAAACTATGACTTACCCTATTTTTTAGAGGAAATCCTCTTTATTATCTATTGATGATAAATTAGAAAATTAATAATTCATCATCAAACTACCATAGTGACCATGGAATGTCAAGCGTTTGGAGAGACTGTAAGACTCAAGCGATTAGTTGAGCTCGTTTCGATGAATTACGAATCCAACACCTTTAGTTGATAGTAGGTCAATATGGATAATTATGATATAACTATTTTGAAGGAAGATAATAAACCTATTTAAAAAGTATATTCCTTCAAGATAATATATTAAAATCTTCTTTAATTTATCTAAATACGATTTTTTAATTTACGATTTTTTAATTGAATTTTTTTAGTTTAAGTTATGAATGAACAAGTTAAAACCTGTAAATTAATCGTGGCTGGCGATGGGGGTGTAGGTAAGACCACTTTAATTTATAGATTGATAGGTAAAGAAAAGGATATAGAGATTACAAAGGGTCTTGATTTTGAAAATCAATTAATTGATTTGGGAAATAATATCAAATCAGATATTATTTTCTGGGATTTAGGTGGACAACCGAAATTTAGGTTCTTTCAAAGTGACTTTTTTGATAGTGCGAATATTATATTATTCATTTTTGATCTTAATCGCTATACCTCATTTCTTAATATTGAAAAAGAATGGGTTCCATTAGTGAAAGAGAGGAAATTATCGAATTCATCTATTCAAATTTTAATAGGAAATAAAGCTGATGTAGAACAGACGATTGATGACACAAAAATTCAAGAATTCGTAGAAAAAATGAATATCCCCTTTGTTAAAATTTCAGCAAAAAACTCAACTAATTTGAATAAATTAAAAGATTTAATTATAGATTCTGTTAAAGTTTGGTTTAATGATAATTAAGTAATTGACAGTTAAGATTGATTTTTCTATTTTATTTAACCATTTTATAATTATTTCTAAGTAAAAATATTATTTAGATATCATTGTAATTATTATTAATTTGTAAAATCACTCCAATATATTCTCATCTTTAAACTATTTTAATTTTTATTGATATATAAATAAGAAATTATTGCCCCAAATGAAGAAGATTATTAATTTAAAGTTAAAAAAAGAAAGGTTTATAAATACATACATATATACTGATCAAAATAAGCATTCCTGATTGAATAATATATATGTAACACATTATTATTTATCTCTTTCAATAAATTTAATCATATATGAGTTCATTAGAATCTTTATTAGAATATGATCCTGCTCGCGCGTTCTGGAATCTCTACAAACGTGAACGAGATGCTCGTATGGTAAAAAGATACCATGCATTGGCGCTTCTTTGCGATCTTACTCCTGTTGATGAAGTTGCTGAAATTTTGCATATTCACTCAGATACCATCTTAACCTGGATCGAGCGTTTCAATGAGGGGGGCTTAGAGAACTTAAATCCTATAAAATCTTCAGGACGTCCATCAAAATTATCACATGAGGAGATATCAGAATTAAAATCTGACTTATTATTATCCCCAAGAAAATTAGGATATAAATTCTCAAA
>CAZGJX010000243.1:0-1634 GCA_964525635.1 uncultured archaeon | reverse complement strand
GTATATACTAAAATGCACTATATCCTAGACACAAATCTATTTGATGGATTATATATGAATTATCAGGTTATTCAAAGTGATAATTCCATTGATACGGAGGATTATTCATATTCTCAAATAACTGGAAATATTTTTCATGTACGAGCTTATTGGGAAATTTCAGGGATACTCTATCCCCTTTCCTGGGATGTTAATGTTTTAAATAGAATAATTAGTAATTGTAAAACGAACGGTATATATGATGATGGACAAAAAACTCATATGTGGATTTTTACGAATATATCTATTGGAGATTTAATTACAATTAACATTGAGTGGAAGGATAAGGTTTATAAAGTAGTAGAAGAATCATTGTATGAATTAGAAGGTTTTGGGAATATTGAAGTAATTAAATTAATTAGTTTAAATAATCCATATGAATATGCATTATACGAAAAAAAAACGGGAATTTTAGTAGAAGCTAGGTATTCTTTAGGTGATGTTAATTATCATACACAAAAAATTTATAGTACAAATGCTCCTTTTTATATTATTCCAGAATTGAACATTATTAACTATACTGATACATATGATGAGTTTGGAAGTAAAATAACGAAAGTTTTTATTTCCATTATTGATTTAGAAATCAATTTTACTTGGTATACTTACAATAGAAGTGTTCCTATATATTTCTCAGGGGAAGAAGGAGTAAACTATGTATCTTTAGATAATAATACATGGAGTATGTTGGATGATGGCCCTATTTTAATTACATTTTATGCAAATGATACAGCAGGGAATATAATCTCTGATGACATTACTATAATAAAGGATACATTAAGACCAGAATTGATTATAAATACACCTCAAACATTAGATGAATTTAGTAAGGAACCTCCATCTTATGAAGTGTTGATCACAGAAGCTAATTTAGAACATACATGGTATACTCTTAATGGTAGCGCTCCTGTATATTTCATTGCCATTAATGGATTAAACTCTGGAGCGATTAATTTAGATATTTGGGATGAATTTGGAAATGGTCCTATTTTAATTACATTTTATGCGAATGATACAGCAGGTAATATCTCAACAGATTTCATAATAATTCATAAATATATAAAACCAAAATCAAATGGAATTCCAGGGTATAACATATTTATAATATTTAGTCCCTTTTTTATAGCAATATATTTAATATCGGTAAAATTTAAAAGAAAAAATAATTTTTAATTTTTTTTTATTATATCTAAAATGCCTTGTTATTAATTGTCTAAGATTGATAATTTAAAGTAAATTTTCTCTTTCTTTAATATATATAACCTTAATTCCAATACATTCAATCATTCGAAAGAGTTAATTCAATGAATTTTAGATATATTTTTTCAAATATATATTTAATCTATAAAAACATGTCTTAAATGTTCTAATTCTTCTATATCAAAACCTTCTTCACTATTCCAAACAGAAATATATTTATTATTTAAATTGTTTCGAAAAATTAAAAAGATATTTTTTTCTCCCAATAACTCATTTCGATCAATCAATTTATTTTATTTAGTAATTAACTGACTGTTCGATCTTCATATTAATATGCAATTCTATTAATTTTATTCTCGAGATTTATTAATTATAGGACATATATTGATTATTAA
>CAZGJX010000242.1:0-1687 GCA_964525635.1 uncultured archaeon | reverse complement strand
ATAAAATCGTAATTTCCAATATCCGGTATTTCTAACTGTTTGTGAACGAGAATTATTAGCAACAGTAATCTGCGCAGTAGATAATGAAGGAAGCAAAAATACCATTAAAATCACAATTATTATTGATAATTTCTTGATTTGCTTCATTTCATTCTCTCTCATATTCTAAATGATTAACTTACGATACATGAATTTTAATAAAAATATCCTATTTCCATAAGTTCTAAATTTATAAAAAAACATAATCCAATAATAAATGTTGTTAAATTTGCAGTTAATATATATTTTATGCAATTTTTAACTGAAATTTGCTCTATTAGTGAACAATTATAGTATAATTTATCAAATTGTTTATTAAATAGTCTAGATTCAATTATAATTGGTATACTTTCTATAAATAATATTAAAAATATTATAATTATAAAACCTTCTATAAAAGCAGTTTCTGTAAAAGAATAATATAAACCTGGTAAAACTAAAGAAAATATTCCCCAAACTATTAACTGGGTAGGAAAAAAGGATATTAGATTTATCCAAATTGTGCTAGTTAATATTCTTTGAGGTTCTATTATATTCTTCCTTATAAATAGATATATTATTATGTATTCAATTGTGAAATTTATTATAAAAATAGGAGGTAATCCTAACAATATATTTGTTTTATTGATAAATATATCAGGGTTAATATAATTTGCTTTTGTTATAGGTATAATTAATAAACTAATAATAAGTATACTCAATATTATTTTAACTATCAGAATTTTATATTTTTGCATATAACTCTTTACCTTTTATAATTTAATAAAAATATTAATTTGGTCCTTTTTAAGTAGATCTGGTGAAAAATTTAAGTATTTATTTATCCTTTTTAGTGTAATTTTATTTATGAGTGTGATTAAGGAATTTTATTTGTAAAAAAATAAATGTATGAATAAAAAAATGTCTTCATCATTTTTCATAAGTTTTTTTCTTTATTGTTATAGAGATAGCAGAAATTAATCCTATAAATGCAAAAATCCATAAAGTAGTAAGTAAGAAAATATTTGGTTTTGGATAAGGTTCATATTGTTTATCTCCTCCATCATCTCTTAAATTTAGATATAATCTTGCTTTAACTGCCACTGTATCTGTAGTATAAACAGTTGCGAGTTGATTGTAATCATTAGCTTGATTGATCCATCCTTTCCAATACTTTTCAGAATAAAGGTACCAGAACCCTTCATTACATACTGGAATTTCAGGAACTTCTGTAGCTAAAATTTCTTGCATTTGCGATGCAATTGAAGCTGCTTTAACAGGATCTTCGGCAGTACCCTCAAGGTCTACATAAAGAGATTCATATAGATCGGCCATTGGACCATGCCAAGAAGATGAATTTTGATTGAATAATTGTTCTCCTCTATGACCACCAAATACTCTAAATGAGGGATTAAGTAAGTGTGGACCCTGATTTTGTTGAACTAAATTAAAATCTTGAGTATCAACTACAGTACCCCAATCGCCTTGGGAAATTACTACTCTAGAACATTGAATACCAAGAGTGGATAAATCAAGAGCCATTAAATCTGTAGCGATATTTACATCAGACCATCCTGTAATTGTAAGAATTTCATAAGGTCCTACATTAACACCTGGAACACTTTGGTTTGCTCTTGTAACCCATCCAATAGTAGCATTTCCAGTACAA
>CAZGJX010000241.1:0-1793 GCA_964525635.1 uncultured archaeon | reverse complement strand
ATTAAATTGGAAATATTATGATTTTAGTCAAATTTAAAAAATTAAAAATACCCTCAATTAATTTTTTTTTTTATTTTCTTAGCCCAAATCTTATCTAATCATATTTCACTATATAACCATACACTTTTGAATATAAATATTTGGAAAGAATTTATAAATTTAGAGTAAAGCTTATATTGTTTATTATTTGATTGAGAATCTAACACCTCTTTAACAAGACATCTCTCTAATTCTATTTTACTTGTAATATGAAAATTATTTTCTTGGAAATATTGTTGGATCATTTGATTTGTCCAAGGGATATATTTTACTTTAGATTTATTCATATTGCTCAGAAAAAAATACATTAATTTTCCAATATTTTTAAAGTAACATATTTTATTAAAAGAGAAATGATTCACAACATCAATTATTATGCATATGGAAAGATATAGTGTTAAAGCTATAAAGTTAATATCTCCAAAATATATATATAATAAAAAATAAATAGATAGTGATGAAAGGTTCACTATTGTCCATAAAGCTGTTTTATATTTATCATAGAAGTAAGGTTTGATGAAAAACCATTTATATTTTCCCTTTTAATAAAATCTATTAAGTGTGTATAGATTTGTGATAAAATATATTAAATTCGCAATTAAAAAGAAAAATCCATGAGATCTATATAATGTAAAATCATTATATGTAATCAAATTGAGATCTATAAAAATATTTTTAATAAGGAAAAATGATGAGATATATAAGATGATCACACATCCTAATATTCCTATAATCCACTTAGTAAATACAATATAACATTTAAATTCCTTTACATATTTGTCTTCCTTTTTAGAATTGTTATTCTTCTTCTTCATGATATCTTTTCAAGGATTATTAATAAAGATTTATTCTTTATGGCTTTTGTCTTATAGGGAATTTATTGACCATGTATATATTTATTCAACACACATATAAAGTTATTCATTTATATGATATTCAGAGACAGAATTAACCTCTTAGGATTCAAGGTTAATAATTTCACATAGGGTAAAATAAGGATTAGCTAGGATAATCCATAGTTAAGAAAAATATAATAAAAATATCTTGGTATTCTCTTATCATCCTTTTGATTTTCAATTTTAACGCCTTGTCTAAATCTTGATTTAAATAGAATATTGTCGCTATATCGGCTAGATTTTCTTTAAATTCAGTTTTTACAGAAGACAGCTACGAACCATCTATTCATTATTGATGAACAGCTATTCTATTATGATAAGAGAGAATCTAGAAAAGTAAATCAGCGAGATCGTTATTTTCCTATGAGTTTAAATAGTCATATTCGAATTATATAGTAATAAAATGAAGAAATATTAACCTAAAAAATGAGGTAAACAAAAATGAGCAATTTTATAAAAAAGAAACGACTCACCCAAGAGGACATAGAGAAAATGATGTCAGACGCACTTGTAGAAGCCTATTTATCATGTCCCTATTGTGAATATAACGCCTTAGAGCCTGACTATGACACCTGTCCAGAATGCCATAAAAAAAATCCACTAAGACAGCTTGGGATGATATAATAAGCAGGGATGGAAAAAATGAAAAAAATGATATATGAAAAAATATACCAAAAGCTCTCTCAACTCATTAATTTTGAGAGTTTACAACAAAATGAATATCTCAAATATAAAAGTTCGGGATTCTTGGACTTATATATCGATTTCCTACGGTTTGAAGGGGCTGACTCTTTTATAATTGCGATGGGGCATAATTACAGGCAGAATGGGGATGTTATGGCAGATCCAGATATGGAA
>CAZGJX010000240.1:0-1888 GCA_964525635.1 uncultured archaeon | reverse complement strand
TTTTTTATCGGAAGAAGGAGCTAAGAATGATATATCTTCTTTAGGATTAGATATAATGAATTCCTCTCCAAGATTTTTGAGTTTATTTTCAACTAGCATAATAATTGAACATAATTTCTCTTCCAAAATCTCCAAATTCATAATTCTATCGGAATATCCAAATACAATTCCGAGTAGACCTCCCTCATATAAGATATTGTACTTAATTTCTTCAATAGGAGCTATCAATAATTTCATAGTTCTTGCATCTTTAATTATGAATCCAATCACATGATTCTTTAAACAAGGATTAATGGATTCGCTTTCGCTGGGAAATCCACATTTAGGACTAAGTAGATTTGAACAAGTTATTTTATTGCAATTATTTGAACTTTTATTTGAATTAAGTATTAAATTTCGTTCTGTGAATTCATTTGAATTGATCTTATGGTTGCTCTGCCCTCCACTTATAAATGCATTTTTAATAAGTTTATCAAGACACTCCCAATAATCAAAATAAATTTTTTTTTGACAATTAATACATAAAGCAACCGGAATAACCATTTCTTGTCTTAACTGGTTTTTTTTATTCTCTTGCTCATCTAGAGGGTTATCACATATAATACATACTTTTTCATTAGAAAGATACAAATTAATTTTGCTATAGAACAATGAAAATTGAGTATCATAATATGGTGTCCAAATATCAATAAAAGGATAATATCTCCCTAAAATTGGCCTAAACATAAACCTCTTTATAATTCTAAGGGGATAAATCTGCAAAACTAATGATTTTGCATAATCATCCTCAATTTCACTAATTAAATCTTTTAATTTTGATTCGGTTATACTTTTGGATGTACCATTTATATCTGACTCCAGTAAAAGCACCCCAAATTAAGAATCGATTATAAATCTCCCCATAAATCAATTTACTCTCTATAAATTGGTAAATATGAATTATGTCGAAAAAATTTTTGTCTAAATTATGAGAAGAAAATAGTTCTATTTAAATATTGGGATAATTTATTGCTTTCTCTTGAATATTGATTTTTTTTAGAGAACCTATAGGATAATTTTTCTATTTAGATTTTAATTTCTTCTATCGGTCTCAATCGTTGTTCTTTTTAAATATAGATTTTGTTTTTTGTATTAAATGTTAATCAAAGTTATATTTAAAGTATAAATTCAATTTCGAGGATTGAAACTAATCTATATGCAAAAATTATTTTAACAAAATTTTATCAACACAAAAATTTCAAAATCTCTTATTACTCTAAAATTAGACCAAGTTTATCCTATACTTTTTTAAAATTTTAACCTAATTTCTGTGATCGTGAATAATCTAAAAGGTTATATATTCTTTTATAAAATGAAAGATAGACTAATAAATCATAAAACAAGTAGATTAAAATATTATTTTAAATCATATATTAAATGTTTTTTTTTTCGAGTATATTTAAAAACAGTCTTAAGAAATCTTGATCCTCGAATAACCTTTCAAAAATGAAAAATCTATTTTAAAGACAATATATTAATTCCATTAAAATTTATTGGTTTTCTATCAGAAAAGATCAATCTAAAATAAAGATAGGATTTAATTATTTTTAATCTTTAGATTATTTTTTTCTTTCCAGAATTATTATTGAAAAATGATAAAAAATAAATAGTCTCTCTACTCATATTAATATAATATATATACTAGATAGCATAGAAAATAGCTTCATAAAGAAGATTGAAACAACTCATCCTCATCATCAGGTAATCCAAATGGTATAAACAGACATAGCATAGAAAATAGCTTCATAAAGAAGATTGAAACGCTTGGGTGACCTGAGCACCTATAAATCTCTTCCATAATGTAGATAGCATAGAAAATAGCTTCATAAAGAAGATTGAAACAATCATA
>CAZGJX010000239.1:0-2260 GCA_964525635.1 uncultured archaeon | reverse complement strand
TGATAGAGAAGAAATGATATGGAAAAAACTTAAAAATTTAATGCGTTATAAATATAATAGTGTTTCTGTTTTTCATAAAAAAATTAGATTTTTCAAATTTTCCTTGAGAATGGAGAAAACCAGTATAATGAACTCCTGATTCTGTATAAGTAGTAATTATTAACATCCCATTTTCGACTTTGACAGCAGATTCAGTGTTGATAGCATCCTTTCTTGCATTTGTATCTATATTCCATTTTTTTTTATCAATAGAAGGATCATTAAATTCATCATTCCATACAAGTTTATAATTTGCAAGTTCAGCAGAAGGATTGATAATATCATTAGGAATGATTGCGTTTGTCATTGGATCATCTATTTTAATAGCTGGATTTTGTTTGTTTAAAGTAAAAGAATAATGAAGTCTGAAGATATTGAATTCCTTAGACCTTCTAATTCACGAGAAATAAATATTGAGGATTAGAGGATTAATATTCTATTTTTTAAAGGAATGTTATTATTATATTTAATATCTCCAATTGTTGTATTTATTAATTTAATTCTTATTCAAATTCTTTTAATTCAATATTAACTACATCTTTACCTACTTCGTTAAATTTCTCAATATAATATCTTTTTTCCCAATCTTCTCCAATTGTAAAAAAGATTTTTGAATTTTGATCAAAACCAGATATCATTTTTATAAGATCAATTATTTTAATATGAATCACCTCAATTTTGTTTAGTATTTAAAAATAATTTAAGAGAATATAGAAATAAAATTTAGATTATATATAAAGACTTATATATATGTGAAATTTATATAATGAACACAGAATCTAGCTAGTATTTTTATATTATATGTTAGTTATTTTTAATTTTGTATCCAAGAAGAAAATTATTAAATTGATCAAAAATTACTCTGATTAACTCTATGGGATATTATTTTTCCTCGAAAAAGAAATAGAATAGATGAGTCAAATTGCCCCAAAAAGATCTTATGGAACAAATTAAATTAATTAGAGAAGAATTGAAAAATATTAATATTCAATATAAAGAGAAAGAAAGATCAGTAAATAATACAATTATAAAAGATTTCAACTCCAAATTCAATCTTTTAGAAGCAAAACTTGCTAAGGAAAGAAAAGAATTAAATAATATTAATTACAAGCTTAATAAGGATAGAACTCGAGTTAATCATTTAGATCTATCGACTCTTAAAACAAGAAAAATTTATTTGAATACAAATATAAAAGAGATTGTAGTTCAATTAAAAAAACTTACGAAAGAAAGAGAGAAAGCGATTAGCAAAAAAATGAAAGAAATTGGAGCAGAAAAAGAGAAAATAATAAAGGATAAATCCTCGAAACTTATGAAATTAACAAAAGAATATAAAAGACTAGCAAGTTAAAAAATCTATCATTTTAATGAAAAGAATTTATTAGTTATTTGAATTAAATTTACTTGTAGAGAATTCAACATTAATAGACTTACTATATTATCCAATAAAATAAAAAGAAATATAATTAAGATTTAATTTAGAAAATGTTTAAACCAACACATCGAATATTAAAAGAGGAACGAAAATAAAGAAGAAAACTATTCCGATTATATTAGAAAAAAATGATATAAATGCTATTCCTCTTGCAAATGATCTTGCAGAACTATTCCATTCTTTTTCTTCTGCTTTTATGCTATATTTAATAGAAAAGATCCCGATAATTAGCCCTAGAATGTGAGAAATAACCATTGTCACTAATATATACATTACCCAAAGAGGGATATTATTAAGATTATATTCATAAGGAAACTCACGAGGATTAACAATTAACATTACAGCTGACATGATAAAAGAAAACATAAAAAAAGCTAAAGATAATAAGCCTAAAATTATACACTTTTTTGTAAATTTTTTTGTTTTTGAGATCTGATTAATTTCTGCTTGGATTTTTGGGCTGACTGAAAATTCACTATAATCTTTTATTGATTGAGTACTCTTATTTCCTAATTGAGGTTGTTCAGAAATTTTAACAATGTTATTTCCACATATTGGACAAACTTTCTGATTTGGATCATTTATTTTTTCTCCACATTTTGTACAAAACATAGGATTGCACCTAATTTATTTATTTTAGAGAATTTGTGATAAAAATCCATGAATTTGTATATATTGGTTTTTATAACCAGAAATATACCATATATGAATTTCATTTATATATATAATAAGATAAAATGATTATGTGTATAAAAAAGATACTATAATAAAGTGAGATTTTTACAT
>CAZGJX010000238.1:0-2264 GCA_964525635.1 uncultured archaeon | reverse complement strand
AAAATTTTATTTTATAAATTCTAAATAATCTAAATTTTTATTTTATAATACCTTATATACATTTACATAAAAACTTTTAGGCCCGTGGCCCAGACTGGATAAGGCAGCAGCCTCCTAAGCTGAAGATCGGGGGTTCAATCTATGGAAAACATCTTTTCATTGGAATAAATCCCCTCGGGCCTGTTTCTTAGTTGTTTTAATCACATATTAAGTGTAAAAAATAAAACAGAAGTATAATTAATTTCCCAATAGAAACCATTTAGGAACAAATTATTAAATTCAGTGAAAGTATTTGACATTGAACTTAGCAAAAACAATATATGATAAAGGTAATGAATACTTTAGACAAGGTAATTATGATAAAGCTCTTGAATACTATGAAAAAGCTGTGAATATTCATCCAAATTTTATTGATGCTTGGAATAAAATGGGAGAGATATATTATAAAAATAAAGAATATAAATCAGTGATTAAATGCTCCAAAAGTATCATAAAAATTGATAGAAACAATATTAGTGCATATAATAATATAGGATTAGCATATCTTTGTATGGGAAATTTGGATGAAGCATTAGATAATTATCAAAAATCAATAAGTATTAATACAAATAATATTATTGCATGGAGAAATATGGGAGATATACTTTCTCAAAAAAAAGAATATGATAAAGCAATTGAATGTTATAAAAATGTAATTAATATCGACAAAAGGAATGCTGATGCATGGAATAATCTGGGTAATGCATATTCTGCAAAAAAAATGTATGATAAAGCAATTGAATGTTTTAAAATAGTCTTGGAAATAGATCCATTATATTATAAAGCATGGTATAATATGGGAAATATTTTTCTTGACAAAAAAAAATATGATTTAGCAATTAGATGTCAAGAAGGAGCAATTAAAATTAATCCAAACGATTCATATGCATGGAATAATCTAGGAAATCTTTATAAAATTATGGGGCAAACAAATAAAGCAATTGAGTGCTATGAAAAAACTATAGAAATTGATCCAAAAGATGCTTTTCCATGGCGTAATTTGGGACGTTTATATGAAGAAAAAAAAGAATATGAACGAGCACTGGAATGTTTTACAAATGCAGTTGAAATAGATCCTATTTTTTTTGATGCTTGGAAAGATTTGGGAGATTTTTTTCTTACTAGTAGGATGTATGATATGGCAATTAATAGCTTTGAAAAAGCATTGGAACTCGATTTTAGATCTGTTGAAATATTAGGTTCAATAGCAAATACTTATCATGCTAATGGAAATCAAGATAAAGCAATTGAATATTATAAAAGAATGATTGAGGTCGATCCTAAAAATGCCATAGCACCTAATAATATTGGACTTATTTATGATAATAGAAAAATGTATAATAATGCAATTAAATACTATAAAAAAGCTTTAGAAAATAATCCAAGTTATTATAGTGCATATAATAATATCGCTATAGCTTATGAAAAAAAGAAAAATTATAACAAAGCAATTGAATATTGTATTAAAGCTTTGGAAATAGATCCAAAAAATGCAAATATATGGTTTAATTTAGGAAATATATATTATAATAAAAGAAATATCAGTAAAGCAATTAGTTGTTATAAAAAAGCTCTTAACATTAATCCAAATCATTCTCGAGCGAAAGCTAATCTCCTAAGTTTGCAGAATAAATCCATTATATCAAATTGAGAATAATATGAAATTAATTATCCTATTGGATTATTATTTCCTAATATTTAGAATTAGATAGTAAACTTATCTTATATAATTCTCCATAGAATTAAAACTATATTTAATTATATGGATAAAATAGATTAGAGTTTTTATTATTCTAATTAAAATAAATTCAAGAGAGTTATTAATACATTCGAAGATAGTAAGGCATATAATATTTACATCTATAAGGATTAAAAAGGTCAAAATCTTCTGGATATTTTAGAAGTATTTTACAAGAATGTTTCAATTCATTAATTTTTTCAGATTCAGAAATTTCTACTCCTAAAAAATCTGACAAATCATCAAGGATTTTTGTACTTTTGTTTGAACATGGACCAGATGAATTACTTTTTATACTATGTTTACAAGTAAAACATTTAGGTTTTTTTATTTGAGACATTATGGATGTTTAATATAATATTATTTATGATAAAAATTAATGATAAAAAGTAATTAAACCTAATTTATAAAATAATGAAGGAAAGTACAAATATATGTGATCAGTAATTAAAAAATGTCACAAAAGTGGAATGAAATTGACAATAAA
>CAZGJX010000237.1:0-2284 GCA_964525635.1 uncultured archaeon | reverse complement strand
CCATTTTAGATCTATAAAATTATGACAATAAATCAATAGATGCTCATAAATACCTTATTAACAAAATTAGAGATATGGATGATAAACTTGACTCAATATGTAAGGATTTTGTTTCGAATATTACTTCATTTTTAGATTTAATTGTTTCTGAGATTAGATCTTTCAAAAGAACTGTTAAAAAATACAATGTAATTGCTAAAAATGCAAGTTTTGGATCATTAAATCAAATTATTATCGAAATAGAAAATGATCGTCAATATGATGCATTACGTGATTTTAAGAATAACTTAGATAATGCATTGAATGAAGGAACTTTGAATGCAAAAATTTTTGATATTATTAATAAAGGAATGTTTTCTCTTTCAGAATATTTTTCAAGGGAAATCTTGAATGATCCTCATGCACGATCTAGAGATTTTCTTGATATATATCAATATTTTGATTTTGAAATTTACAGCCAAAGTGAGGGTATCAAAAGACCAGCCTTAAGTAGTTCTGGAGGGGAAAGTACAGGTATAAAGTTTCTTATTTATGCTTTAGCATTCCACAATCTCAGATCAATTGAAGGATATGGAGATCTCACCTATCAAAAACCTGTTTTTATTTATTTTGATGAAGCAGCAGCTGTAGACCCAAGTGGAATAAAGACTATCATAGAAATCTCCGAGAAACTTAAAGTGAACGCAATTATCGCGATGGTTGATGCTCCTGCAATCCATAATAAAAAAGTAATTGATTATATTATGGCAAATGGTGTTATTAATACAGGTTATTCCGATATGATTGCTGAAATTGAATCGGGAAAAATCGATTAGAAATAAATAGATAATAATGATTAAAAAAATGGAATGATGTTTTTGATATGAAATTTCTTACAGAAAACCTCGATTTTGGAATAGATGAATTTATATTACTTGAGGAAGCTCTTGAAATTATAAAGAATAGAAAAGGAAAACAGATAAACCTCAATTCTAAAATACGAAAAGAAACAATTTTAAAAGTGTTAAATTTCTATAATCTTACTTACATAGACAAAGGATCAGATTCAAATAACATAAAAATTGGAGATCATCATTCTAAGATTTTATTAGAAAAGACTAAAGATGCAATCTTTCAGTATAAGGAACTTTTTACAAAAAGAATAAAGACTTATTTAGATAATTTCTTTTTGGTGAATTCTATTCCAAAAGATAGCAAAAGACTCATCATTATCTATGGTTTTCTAAAAGAAATAAGTTCATTAATGTATAATAGTAGTTTAGATTGTAAAATCCAAGCAATTTCTGGAAATAAAAAGAAATTCGTGTTTTATTCCACTTATTTTGATATTTTTATAAGATTCCTAATATCAATTTATGAATTAATTTCTAAGGATGATATAATAAATCTTTCTGAAATCTCGAAAAAACTTGATGTTAGAAAGAAAATTATCTATTATTTTTCACCTATAATAAAAATAGTTCTTAATGTGAAAGATATTACATATTTTAATATTATTCGCCCTGATTTAAATTTTGAAAAAAATTTTACTCAAATACCGAAAGTATTTCAAGGACTAGTAAAAACTTTTGAGTACAATCTTAGGTACTTTCTTGTGAATAAATTACTGAATCATTTCACATTACCAATACAAAACCATTTTGAGGATTTTAATAGACATAGACGTATGGCAATTACTGAAATGATGAGGAGTAAAGAATCACAATCTATGATTAATAAATTCAAACATTCAGATTATGCAAATAAAGATGATTTAAAATGGATTGTTGATCAAATGTATTTTTCTGACTATCCAAAATTTATTTCAAGAAATAATTTTATTAAATGTTATTTTAAAAATTCTACTTTAAATTTAGATTATGAAAATGATTTAAGAAAAATTGCACAGATAAGACATATAGATGCACATAATAAAACACAAGCCAAAAGAGATATTTCCAAAGTGCTAGATCGAATGTATGAATATGAATGCATTTTTAAAATATAATACAATCAAGAAAATTAAGAAGGTAATAACTTTACAATTACTTCTAAGAATTCACTAACAATGATCCTTATCTTTAAAAAAGAAATCATCAATTTCCTTTAGTAAGTTAGAATTATATCTTTGTATATAAGAAGATCAATAAAGATAAATATAAACTGAAGAAAAAATCAAGTGATTTTTAAGAAAGAACTCAAAGAGAAAAATTATATTTATGAAAGTAAGAATAAAACTTATTAAGCATAAGATGATAAGAAAAAAAGAAAATAATAAATCATTAGATATGAAACATAAGAATTG
>CAZGJX010000236.1:0-2307 GCA_964525635.1 uncultured archaeon | reverse complement strand
GAAGGAAATGAAAGAATAGAAAACTTAAAAAATAAAAAACGCATAAGTTAAGTTAATAATAAAATTGAATTAAATTTAAAATTTAATAACATCAGTGAATAACTCCATGAATTTTAATTATTATTTATTTGATCTTGATAATAGTATATTGAATATTCCAAATCCTTCAGAATATTTTGATAATATCTTATTAGAGGCAATTAAGACCTTTTCAGTTAAAGAATTACCCCAGAGAGAGGAAAGAAACAATTTTTGGCATTTGGGAGATCATTATATCGAACTTTTGAAGAAATGGGGTGTTAATTTAAAAGACTATGGAGAGTTTTGGAAAAAATTTGATTCTATTGACTTTGAAAATAGAAAAAATTTAATTGAAAAAAATCAAATTTCCTTATTTCCTGATGTAAATGATGTTATAAGACAGTTATCATTATCAAAAAAAAAAATGGCAATTGTTTCTAATACTGCAAGTTATATTGTAGATTTTATATTAGATAAATTCAAAATAAATGATTTCTTTCATGATGCTTTTGGTCTTGGTTATGGAAAAGATCAAGGAATTGCTAAACCATCGCCAGAAGGCATAAAATTAACACTTAGTAAGTTAAAATATAATCCAAATAAATCATCAGCGATAATGATCGGTGACTCTATAGTAGATATCTTTGCTGCTAAAAGAGCTAATATCTATGCCTGTTTATTAAAAAGGGATATACATAAATATCCAAATGGATATAATAATTGGAAACATAAACCAGATTATATTACAGAAAATCTTTATGAAGTTCTAGATCTTTAATAATCAAACAATAATAATAATTATAGAAAATAAGATGTTGTAATTAAAGAATGATTTATCTGTATAAAAAGAGAGTATATAACAGAAAAATTAAAAAAAAGAAAAAATCAAGATTAATTTTCAATTTTATCAAGTTCATAATAGTCTTTTCTGATAAGAGAGTACTGTTTTAAATCTTTATAAGTATCCTTATACTTAATTGCGCCTCTATTTATACCTTCATAAAGAAATCCACATTTTTCAGCAACTTTTTGTGAAGCAATATTTTCTGGATGAGTCCTTATTTCTAATCTATTTATTTTTGTTGCTCTAAATAGATAATTAACAAATAGATTTACTGCCTCTGTTATAATTCCTTTATTACGATTCTTATTATCAAATAAAATATAACCAATTTCATAAGAATCAAAATAAGAAATAGATTTAAAGTAATTAATATATCCTAATATCTTATCTTCTTTATCTAATATAAGCATTCTTCCAAAATTTTCATCCCAAATACCATTTTCATTAAACCACTTTTTTAAGGCAGGTTCAGTTAAAATATCCATTGGATAATA
The DNA here is from genome assembly GCA_964525635.1 of uncultured archaeon. Taxonomy (GTDB): domain Archaea; phylum Asgardarchaeota; class Lokiarchaeia; order Sigyniarchaeales; family SOKP01; genus JAFGOA01. The sequence continues at coordinate 948 of CAZGJX010000236.1, read as the reverse complement.
TTCTCCTCTACATGAAATATCAGCATCAAGAATGTGAAATGGTTCCAAATCTTTTTCTCTAAATGTTCTTAAATTAATTTTCTTACCTTTTATCATAAATTACACCCATTTTATAAATAATTCCATATAATATTTTTATGTAAAGGTTTCATAGTGAAGAATTTCCTCTAATAGTTTTCGATTCTTCACTTCTTTTCCAGGTGATACAGTTATTGGAGAATATCCTAATGGTGTTATGCCTAAAACATGATATTTTTTAGGAATGTTTAAAATTTCTTTTACTAATTCCTCATTAAACCATCCAATCCAACATGTCGCCAATCCTTCTGCCGTTGCTGCTAAAATTAAATGTTCAAAACAAATTCCAAAATCTACAGAATAATATTTTATTGATCTAGAACCAGAGTCATTTTCTGAAATTGCCCCTACTATAAAAATAGGAGCATTTACAAATTTTTCTTTTTGTCCAATGGCGTGCCATATTTCTTTTACTCTTTCAGGATCTTGCACAACGATATAATGCATGCCTTGCTTATTTGCCCAAGTAGGTGCTAATCGAGCAGCATCTATGATTTTTATTATTTTTTCTTTTTCAGGTATATCTGATGTATAGGACCGAGTACTTTTCCTTCTTTCTATTACATTATAGAAATCCATAATATCATCCTCTATTCTTTATCACTTAATTTTTTATATTATGTTAATTAAATTTGTTATTTAAATTAACAAGTATATCAATAGAGATTAACTATGAAATAGGTTATTTATTATAAAAATTATGACATCACCTAATTCTCTCTAATAAAAATTATAAAGCAATATTATTCATTATTTTTTTTGGGATTAATAAAATCAGTAAAGAGGTATAAGAAACATAATAAAGTTTTTCAAAAAGAAGTCACATCATTAGGACGAGTAACTATTTTTATTATTTATGTTCAAAAAATT
>CAZGJX010000235.1:0-2336 GCA_964525635.1 uncultured archaeon | reverse complement strand
CTCAAGGCTAAAAAAGGCAAGATAAATGAATTACATAGATAATGTTATTAAAAAATAAAAAATGGTCTAAGGATTCTTTTAATATATTTAAAAATTATTTTTGATTAGATCTTATTTATATTAAAAAAAAAAAAGATTCAAAATGGATACAGTTATAGAAATCCAAAACCTGAAAAAAAATTATGGAGATATTAAGGCTATTGATGGAATTAATCTAGAAATCCCTAAAGGAACGTTATTTGGATTTCTAGGACCAAATGGTGCTGGTAAAACAACAACAATCTCTATTTTAAGTACAGTATTACCCCCTAGTTCGGGTGAAGTAAAAATCTTAGATTTTGATTTAAAGAAAGACTCGAAAAAGATTAAAAGATATATTGGAGTATGTCCTCAAGAACTTGTTATTTATGAAAGATTAACTGCAAGAGAAAATATTCAATTAATTGCTCAAATGCATAAAATACCTAAAAGAGACTATAAAGAAAGAACTGACGATTTACTTGGTAAAATGAATCTATTAGATAGAGCTGATTCTTTAGTTAAAACTTATTCTGGAGGAATGAAACGAAGGGTAAATGTTCTTATGGCAGTTATTCATGAACCAGAACTAATATTCTTTGATGAACCTACAGCAGGTCTTGATCCACAATCAAGAAGAGTTGTATGGGATTTTATTAAAGATTTTCAAAAGAAAAAAGCAACTATTATTTTGACTACACATAATATGGAAGAAGCTGATGATCTTTCAGATGAATTAGCTATAATTGATTATGGAAAAATTATAGCTAAGGGGACATCTAGTGAATTAAAAGGACAATTAGGAGAAGGAGATGTCGTAGAATTCAAGGTGGATGAAGGAGTTAATAGAGATGAAATAATAGAAAGAATTAAAAAATTAGGCTTTATTAAGTGGACTCATGAAGTTGGTAAAAGAAGAATTATGTTGAATGGATTAGATGCATTAAGACATATATCTGAAATAATTGATATTGTAAAAGTTAAAATGCTTGATATTACAATCAGGAAAAATACATTAGAAGATGTTTTTCTTGATATTACTGGAAGGAGGTTGAGAGACTAATGAATATAAAAAAAAATCCCCGAAAAAAGTCTAAGAAAGAATTTAATGGATCACGTCTGCTCCATCTTACAATTAAGAACGCCAAAACTATGTTTAGGGATAAATCTCATTTAATCTGGTTAATTGGTTATCCCTTCTTAATAATTTTCATTTTTTCCCTAGCATTTGGTAGCACTTATAGTCAAGCTAGTTATAATATTTCAATATTGAATGATGATACTAACGATTCGGGATTACCTGTTAATTCGGCCTTTTATTCTGAAACTTTAATTGGTGTATTATCTAATAATTCAAGTGATTATATCAATGTAAAAAACATTATTAATAATTATACAGAAGATGATAGAATGGATGCTGAAGAGGAATTAAAATATGAAAGAATATCTGCTGTAATTGTTATACCAAGTAATTTTACTGAGACAATTTTTTTTAATCAAACACCATATGTTCAAATAAAAACAATACCTGATCCAGTTGTAGAAGGTGTTATAGGATCTATCGTTAAGCAGATTGTTGATTATTGTATTATACATTGGAATAATGCTACACCTTCTGAAATTTCTACAGAGGTATATAGTAACACTGTTAAAATTACAACTTTTGATAGGCTAGCACCTGGTTACGTGATTATGGCGATTACTGTTTGTATTAGTCAAATGGCAATTCATTTTGCAGAAGAAAAAGAAAAAGGAACTTTAAAGCGCTTAATAACTACTCCTGTATCTCGTAGAGATATCTTACTTTCTGGTATGTTTTCTGAACTTATAGTTGCTGCTGTTTTGACAATTTTAACTTTGCTTTTATTATGGCTTTTTGGTGGTTATTTCCATCCTGGTATAAATTTCTTACTACTAATTGCAATTCCTATGTTATTTGCTTTTACAAGTTTGGGATTTGGTTTAATTTTGGCGTCTCTTGTTAAAGATACACATAGTGCAGGTACATTAGTATGGTTCATTATCCTGCCACTTCAATTTCTAGGGGGTTTGTTTTTCTCTTTTGATAGCCCAATTGGAAGCTTTATTCCAACAAGTTATGCTGGTCATGCAATGAGGCTTGTAATGGTAAGTGGATTAACGAGTTGGGACGCAATTGGTATAGATATTCTGGCAATATTAGGTTTTGGAATAGTTTCGACTTTAATTGGAATATTATTATTTCAAAGGAAAAAATCAATTCTGTAATTAAACTTTAATATACATTTTTTATTTTTTTTTTCTTCACATATTTTAAATCATAATCTTTATTAGCACAT
>CAZGJX010000234.1:0-2473 GCA_964525635.1 uncultured archaeon | reverse complement strand
ATACTATTTATAAAGAGATACTATCAAGATTTATTAGTTTATAATACCATATTTTAATAAATGAAATTATCTTAATTTTAAAATATAAAAATAAAAATTACTCTATTCTCTTCATTTTTCTTTCTTAAAAAGTAAATGACTAATTTAATCTTTTTCAAAAATTTTAAGTTAAAAGAAATATTTACACTCTTATTAAAAATATCTATATAATTACATTTATTTGATAAAAAATGCCAAAAGGATTATATGCTGCACGGAAATTAAAGGCAAATAGAAAAAAGTTCCGTTGGTCAAAAACTAAATATAAACGGAAAAAATTAAAATTAAAACAAAAAGTCGATCCATTAGAAGGAGCACCTGCCGCTTCAGGAATTGTATTAAAAAAAGTGGGAAGAGAAAGTAAGCAACCTAATTCAGCAATTCGAAAATGTGTACGGGTTCAACTAAAAAAGAATGGAAAATCAATAACCGCCTCTTTACCTGGGGATGGTGCATTGAACTTCATTGAAGAACATGACCGGGTAATTGTTGAAGGAATTGGAGGTGCTAAGGGGCGTGCAGTTGGAGACCTTCCGGGTGTAAGATGGAAGGTAACAAAAGTAAATGGAGTAAGCTTAGAGGCTTTAATAAAAGGTATCAAAGAAAAACCAATAAGATAAATTCTTTTTTATTTCAAATGTTTATTATTAAATTCATAATAAATCATAGAGAGATTGAGATAATTACATTATCATGTAAAAAATTTCTTTATTCTATGTTTGGAAAAAATAATTTCTATTTTTATAATAATTTAAATATTTAATTTAAGTCATAATATTTAGGAACCATAAAGGAATAATTATTTCATGACTTTAAATTGGAACATTGAAGTATTATTTGCATTAATAGGATTCTTCTTTTTTTCTATTTTTAGTCTTATATTTTTCTATTTAGCATTATATAGAAAACATAAAATTCATTTCTCATTATTCATAGTCTTTATAAATTTCACTTTTTTTCATCTTTTTGAAACTACAGCTTATTTATTCATTAATACTGAAATAAAAAGGATAAGTGCTGTAATGTATTCAATAGGTTTATTCAGTTTAATTTTAGCTGTTGATATGTTTTCAAAGGATAAATTATCTTATTGGAAAAGTGTACTATCAAGTTTTATTATAGGTTGTACTATTGTCTTAGCATTAATTCCTGAAAATATTGATTTTTATTATCATAAGATTTTTGGATATCCTACATTAGGATTTGCTAATTCTTTAAGAATAGTTAATATTTTTACTTTATTCTTGGTAGGATTCCAATTGATTTATTGGTTTTATAAAGTTTGGCGTAAAGCACCTTCTGAATCAAAGAAAAAGACTTTTTATCTTTTTTTAATAAATTTAATTTTTTATATATGTATTTTGATTCTATTTTTAACAGGTTTATGGTTAATTATTCCAATTGGATATCTAATCGCTTCAGGCTCAATTAGTATTGTTATTATATTTGTAGTTCGTTTTCCTAAACTTATTTACATATTATCCTTCTCTACTTATAGAATTACTGTAATATCCAATCATTCTGGAATTCCATTATTTAATTTGTCTTGGAGCTTAAAAAGTGACAAACCCGATGATGAGCAAATACTTCTTGCCAAATGGTTACCAATACTCCAACAATTAAGTCTTAAATTTGCAAAATCCCTAAAAGTTGAAGAAATTAAACTTAAAAAGAAAATATTACATTTCAAACATGGTAAATATATCACAGCTACTCTCCTTTCTAATAGAACAACGCCAGCTCTTAAAGAAACTTTCAATAAATTTGTTGTCGCTTTTGAAGAACGCTATAATTTATTACTTAAAACAGGATTGGACGACAATAGTTATTATAATGATGCTATTGAATTAATCAATAAATTCTTTCCATTAGGGATTGTATCATCTGTGAATTCAGATAATTCATTGGATAACTATTTCGAGATGTTAGTAAAGCGGCGTACAAATGAATTAGAGCAATTAGGTCTTGAATATAAAGAAGCTAATCGATTAAAATCCCTTTTTATAGCTTCAATGAGTCATGAATTGCGTACTCCATTGAATTCAATTATAGGATTTTCAGAATTACTTTTACTAAATGATTCTCATAAGCTAAATGAAATGACTAAAGAATATATACAATCTATCTTTGATGAAGGTTTGTATTTATTAGAATTAATTAATAGAATCCTAGATATATCAAAGATTGAGGCTCAAAAGCTTGAAATATATCCTATTGAATTTGAATTTAAAAATTTAATAAATAGTACAATTCAATTATTATCTTCAAAAATTTCAAAAAAACATATAAAAATAAATTATGAATTATCTTCAGCAATTATAATATATTCTGATGAAAATCGAGTAAGACAAATTTTACTTAATTTAATTGATAATGCAATAAAATTTACACCTGATTCAGGAGAGATCTTAATAAAAGTATATGTTATACATAG
>CAZGJX010000233.1:0-2533 GCA_964525635.1 uncultured archaeon | reverse complement strand
TTTTTTATATTTTTAATAAATAAATTATCATCTTCTTTAGAAATCTCTCTAGAATTATCTATAATTTGCCAAAACTTATTTTCATTCATATAAATCTTCTCTTCTCCTTATATTTTATAATTCTACTAAAAAGAACTATACTCTATAAATGCTAATATTAATATTTAACTAAATTAATTCTTTTAAATTAACCAAAACATTTAATCAATAATAAAATTTTTACATATATAAATTAATTTATAATAATAAAGAGAAGTAATGACTTCAATAAAACTAACTATATTAATTGACGATTTAAATGAATCTGAATCAGATTATATATTATCCTATGGATTTTCAGTTCTAATTGAAATTGAGGATAAAAAATTATTATTTGATGCAGGTACTAAAATAGAGCCATTGTTAAATAATCTTAAGAAATATGGACTTAAACCATCTTCAATTGATGCATTGATCCTATCACATAACCATTACGATCATACGGATGGTGCTTTTGGAATTCTTTCAGAGAATTATGATTTACCTGTATATGTTCACAAAGATTGGAACATACCCGTAAAATATCAGGGGAAAAAGATCCCCACAAAAAATTTAATTATAAATAAAAAAGGAAGGATAATTGAAGAACTCAAAGGAATTTATTTAACCGATTCATATTTTTCCTCGGATTATGGGGGGATATATGAGCAGGCCTGTTATATTAAAACAAAAGATGCATATATTCTCCTATGTGGATGTTGTCATCCGGGATTAAATAATTTTCTAAAAGATAGAAAAAAATTATTTTTTCCTTTAAATTCTAAATTGCATTTGATAGGCGGATTGCATGGATTTGCATTTACAGATCAACAAGCCGCAGAATTAAACCCATTTATTAAATCAGTTATAATGTGTCATTGTACTATGAAGATTGATATATTTGAAAAGCAATTTGGAAAGAAGTGCGAATTAGGTATCGTAGGAAAGACTTTAATATTTTAGCTTCTAGAGAAAAAAAAAATTTTAAAAATCATTGAATTTTATGATTACTCTTTTATAGATAAAAATAACAATGAATATAATGGAACTCGAAGATATTATGAAATATATCAAAAAATCTGGACCAGGAATTAATTTAGGAGGATTAGGAAATATTAAACCTGTGATATTAATCATTGCTAAACCAGAATTATCATTAGCAACATAAGCATAATCTCCACTTACATATACACCTTGTGCAACATTTCCCGTATCACGATATATAGGAATCCCAGGATTTTTTGGATCTGATATATCCATAATAGCTAAACCAGAATCAAAATCACTTATGTATACATAATCACCACTTACATAAACACCAGTTGCCCCGCCATCTGTATTTCGATAAATAGGTTTCCCTGGATGTGTTGGATCTGATATATCTATAATCGCTAATCCACTATGCCAAGCAGCAATATATGCATAATCGTCCCTCACATAAACACCTAGTGCTTCATCTGTAATATCACGATAAATAGGTATCCCTGGATTTGTTGGATCTGATATATCTATAATCGCTAAGCCATACAATGCATCAGTAACATAAGCATAATTTCCACTAACATATACTGCATAAGAGCATATATCGGTATCACGATATACAGGTATCCCTGGATTTGTTGGATCCGTGATATTTATAATAGCTAAACCATAATCGCTAACAGCAAGATATGCATAATCCCCACTCACATAAATACAAGTTGCCCCGCCATCTGTATTTCGATAAATAGGTGTTCCCGGATTTGTTGGATCTGAGATATTAATAATTGCTAAACCAGAAATACCATCAGCAACATATGCAAAATCTCCTTTAACGTAAACATCATAGGCACTACCAGTGTCAGAATACACTGGAATACCTGGACTTGTTGGATCAGAAATATCTATAATTGCTAAACCATAAGCTATAACAGCAAGATATGCATAATTTCCACTCACATAAACATCCTGTGCATAACCTGCAGTATCACGAGTATATATCTCTAATGAATTCGTCTTTAATTCTGAATTAGATTTTCTATTCACACCTAAATTTATAGAAATAGGAAAAAGTACAGAATTTAAAGTTAATATCAAGAGCAGAATTAAGGAAAAGATTTTTGTTTTGAATTTCATATTAATTTTATTCTTCATTTTATATCATATTTGTTAAAAATTAATTTTTAAATTGGATAGACAAAAAAAGAACTATAAGATATATAATTCTTATATAGTCCATTTTTTATCAATTTTTTTATGTTAGAAATAAATATATAATAACATAATCCTTTTTTTTCTTTTATATTCTAACTGTTTCACGCTAATATCTTTATACAAATACTATAAAATTGTATTTATTTACAGATCTAGAGTGACATTGTAGGTTAAAAAAAAAAATTAGATTACTATTCTTCTTCAAACTCTTCATAATCAAGAAATTCATTCAACCATTGCCTAAAAGAATTCGCTAATCTTCTTACAGAGGGTAAGTCATAGTTTCCAAAAATGATGATAAATCTGGACAGTATTTAAACGG
>CAZGJX010000232.1:0-2546 GCA_964525635.1 uncultured archaeon | reverse complement strand
GAAATTTAAAAAAACCGCTATTTTATAAATGATCCTTCTCTTGTAAAATTAGCCCAAATTTTTTATAACTAATATATAAATATTAGGAATAACTAAAAATAAAATAATTACTGAAAGAAAAAAAATAGCTATAAAATGTTTGAATTAATTAAAAAACCTTTATCAAAAAAAGAGATGTTAAACAAATATTTAGAATCTACTCATCTATGTCATTGTGATAATCCTAAAATCCAGGAATTAGCTCATGAAATTACAGAAGATTGCAGAAATGAAATAGAGAAAGCAAAAAAAATCTATGATTATATTAAGGATAACATTAAATATGCAATTTTTGGGAGTGGTGCTGAGACTAAAGCATCAAAAACCCTATCAATTGGATATGGGGATTGTGGCACTAAAACAAATCTTCATATAGCTCTACTTCGAGCAATAGGAATACCTGCTAGAATGAGCGGAGTAAAAGTTGATATTTCTGTAGTAAAGGAACTCTTACTTAATTTTCTTTATAAAATGATGAGTAAATCTACGAACGAAGACTATCATTTTTGGGTTGAGTGCTATATCTCTGGAAAATGGATATCTTGTGATAGTATATTTGATAGTGAGCTTTATGAAGCCCTTTTAAAAACAGACAAATTAAGTAAAGAAGTAATTCCTATTTTTGACTGGAATGGAGTTGAAGATTTCATACCATTAAAAAATTGGATAAAAACAGATCTAGGGGTTAATCCTTCATGGGATGATTGGTTGAATGTAATGAGAGAAACATTTAAAGTATCAAAATTTATTGAAAAGCTTATGGAATTAATTATAGCGCCATTAAACCATAGACATACTAATAAGATAAGAAAGAAACTGAAAAATAATTAATTATAGTTGAGTTTATCTATCGAATTTTTGAATTAATAATTATTTTGAAAATTCTTAGCATTAGAAATGCAATTTTGGTAAATATCAGAAAAGAACTGGTATTTTATTTCCTAAATTAAGAAAAAAAGTATTAAAATAGAATAAAATTATAAATAATAACTTAAAAAAGTAAAGTTAAGGGTGTTATAAATTGGCAAAAACTAAATTAAAACATAATATTTGCTCGGAGAATTCTGTAAATTGTAAAAATTGTTCAATAAATGGAAAATTAATGTGTAAATTTGAGATAAAAGACTCAGTTCCTTTTATAATTCCTGTTTTTAGCATATGGATTACTTGGCTTATTGGAATTATCAATAGACTCATTTCTGGGAAATTAAATATTTTTCAAATATTCTTAATAATCTTAATCTATATTAGTTATATGGTATTTTTCTTCCAAGTTTGGGAAAATAAAATACTTTGTAGTCATTGTCCTTATTATAGCTTTGAAGATCAAACAAAAATTCAATGTTATGCGAATTATGGGATTTATAAAGCATGGAAATATAATCCTACTCCGATGAATCTCTCAGAAAAAATCCAATTCATCGTTGGAGTACTAATCAGTATAGTTTATCCATTAACTATTCTAATTTTAATTGAAATGTATTTATTTTTTCTAATATCTCTAATTTTATCGATATTTTGGGTGTTTTCTATGCATTTTCTTAGTTGTTCTAAATGTCCTAACTTTAGTTGCCCATTGAATAATGTTCCAAAAAAAGTTGTTGATGAATATTTAAGGCATAATTCCATAATGCGTAAAGCATGGGAAGAAAAAGGATATAAATTTGATTAATTATTAAATGCTACTGATAATATGGCTTATGCAACAAATTATAATGCTCTAGCTTTATAATTCTTTTTTAAGCTATATTTTTTTTTTTAATACTCAAAAAATAATGAGTTTAAAAAAAAAGTTCTGGTTCAAGTAAAAAGTTCGGAGAGTTAAATTAAAATGTTCTCGTATTAGAAACTCACATAAACTATAGTTATAAAAAACAGAATTCACATTTGGAAAATGATTAGTTCAATTATAATGTTCTGGTTCAAAAAAAAAGGTCGGAAAGTTCATTTAAAATGTTCTCGTATTAACAATTACTGTGGTTTTTGAAAAATGGAATGACAAATTAACACCTAAAATCAATATTTTTATCAATAATAAATAATTAATAGTTTGACATTCTTTAAAAAGAAATGATTTGATATCAAAGCAGAAAATCTGCTATCAATTAAAAAATGATTTGATAAGATTAATCTAATTTTCTAAAAAAACAAATACTATTTACATCATATTTCAAATTTGTAAATAGAAATAATTTGGAATAAATAAATAGAATGATTAAATAAATTATCCCCATTACATTAAGCAATTTAATAAACGATATTTATTTGAATTATTTTTACGGATGTGAAAATTTTACAAACAATCCAATTGACCATGATTCATATCTGGAAAAATACATTTAATAAAATCTAATCATTCGATTAAAAATATTTTTAACTTTAAAAATCAATTCAAATAATGACTAAAACTAAAATCATACGTGAAATTAATGAATAAAAAAAAAAAGCAAGTATTAATTGAGGGTATTTTTGATTCTTTCATTTTGATTGAAATTTAAGAATCATTA
>CAZGJX010000231.1:0-2552 GCA_964525635.1 uncultured archaeon | reverse complement strand
GCATGTGCTAATAAAGATTATGATTTAAAATATGTGAAGAAAAAAAAAATAAAAGTTTTTTTCTTTATATGAGAAAAATCATATAATCAAGAATGATGAAAGATTTGGATTATTTAATGAACTCAATAAGAAATACAATATTAAAAAAGTACTATATCCTGGAAGTTATGCACATATTACTCCAATATTCGTATTTCCAGTAGTTATATTCAATGACGTCTATAAGAGGCTTCAAGATTTCTATAACTCAGAAGAAATTAAAGAATATATTGATAAAAGAAAAATATATTTGGATAAACCTATTTATTCATATATATGTGCAGATTATAATAAACCTTTACCTATTAATATAAATAAATTTGATTTATTGATATCTCAATATGCAGGATTTATATCACGTGCTTGTAGGAAATATTTAAAAATGGGGGGATTACTACTAGTAAATAATAGTCATGGGGATGCAAGTATGGCTTCTATTTTACCAGATTATAAATTTATTGGAGTAATTAATAAGCGAGGTAATGATTTCAAACTATCTAATAAAAATCTAGAGAAATACTTCATGTCCAAGAAAAATATTGATATTACAGAAGAATTCTTGGAAAAACATATGCGTGGAATAGGATATATTAAAACCGCGACTGATTATGTATTTAAAAAAATAAATTAATGATATTTATAGATTTTAATATTCTGATGATATTTTTATAAATATAATTCTTTTTTTCATGGAAAAATAACCTTTTAATGAAAAATAGGAACAAAAAAATAGCCTTTAAATTCTGTATACATATGTTTATTAAATGTAAACAATATCTAATAATTGATGATAATTGTTATTAGTGATTCTTCAACTTTAATATTAGTTTCAAAATTAGAAATGTTAGATTTACTAATTGAGGTATTTGAAAGAATTTTAATCCCTAAAGCGGTTTATATTGAATCAGTTGAACAAGGAAGAAAATTAAAAAAAATAGATGCGTTTTTAATTGAAAAAAGAATAAATGAAGGAAAAATTATTATTGAAAATATCAAGAATGTAACAGAAAAAGTTGTTTTTATGGATAATTTTAATCTTCATGAAGGAGAAGCAGAAGCTCTTATTCTCTACTCAGAAAAAAATGCAGAATTATTTGGAACTGATGATTATAGAACTCTAAAAGTATGTAAGATTTTAAATATAAAATATTTCACAACACCTTTGTTTATTATTCGTTGTCTTGAAATGAAAAAACTATCTAAAAATATAGCAATCCTAAAATTTGAAAAATTAGAAGAATTTGGATGGTATAGTGAAGAAGACATGATTGATTTTAAAAAAAAAATAGATAAATTAGAGGAATAAAAAATGGGAAAAGTCATATCTGTCAGAATTAATAAAAATTTAGAAGAAATTGTTAGAAGATATTCAAAAGAAAAAAAGAAAGATACAGATCAATCAGAGATAATACGAGATTTAATTAATAATGGAAGTGTATATTTAGCAATAAAAGGTTATGCGACGGGAAATTATTCAATTGGAAAAGCAGCATATCTTGCTAATCTTCCTTTATCAGAATTTATGGATTTAATTATGGAATTAGGAATAAAATCCAAGATAAGTAAGGAAGATTTGTTGGAAGGATATGAAAATCTAAAAAAGCTTTTTTAGTTGTCTAAATATTTTTTTTTAATATATTAAGAGATTATTTGGGATAACAACGAGAAAGTTGATCTTTCTTTTAAGAAAATTTAAATTTCTATAATAAATAATAATGGATCTATTTTAATATCACTTAGTTTAGTTTAAATCATACTATAGTAATTATATCAAGTCTATGTTATTAAAAAATTGTATTGATTGTAGTTTTTTGTTAAAAATTTTTTTCATGGAAAAATAGTCAATTTTAATGGAAAATGGATGCAAAATAACTGTTTTGCAAAACTCATTTTCCTAAACAATTTCCTCTCTTTCATTGAAGAATATAGCGATAGTTATATATAGAAGATTTTCTTACTATGAAAAATAAGTCTTCAGGGACTTTAAATAAAATATATACTCAATAAGCGCCCATTTTTAAGATATATAATTTATATTCTCTATATAAAAATTCTATTAGTAAATCTAAAAAATTAGAATAATAAAAGACAAAATATTACGTTTTAATTGTAATTAATTATTTAGAGATAGATTTTAAAAGTTATCTCTTATAAAAAACTTATTTCTCGAATATATGATATTTAAGCTCAGAGATTTCATGATTTTTTAATATTTTTTTTATAAATTTTGTTCTTTAAATTTGCAGATTTTAAATTTGAATCAATGATTTATTTGAGATTTTAGAGTCTATTTAGAATAAATAAAGATTATTTAAATCTAAAATAAAATATAAAGGATTCATATGATCTAAGTACTCTAAAGAATTTATTTATTTTATTCTTTAAAAGTAAAGGTTAAAAGTAAAGAATTCTTTATTATTTAGTAAAGATTATAGTATGATTATTTATGATAATAGGGACATCATCAATAAGTGAAAAAGGACAAATTACCATTCCTAAAGAAATAAGGGATA
>CAZGJX010000230.1:0-2570 GCA_964525635.1 uncultured archaeon | reverse complement strand
ATTCCAGGAGGTATCAAAATGATAAAGAATGCCAATTATAAAATTTTATCCAGATTTTATATTTAATCCAAATAAATCACCAATAGGACTATTATTAAGTATTATAATTTATATTGGATTATTTGTAATCGGTATTTATTTTAAAATTGAAGAATCCAAACTTTCAACAAAAGAAATTTCTCTTATAATAATCTATAGTGCCTTTACTGCAGTAGCTCGTATACCCTTCATTGCATTACCTAGTGTTCAACCATGTTCGTACCTTATTTTTTGTGCTGGATATGTTTTTGGACCAATGATAGGTTTTATAATAGGTGCTAACACAGCATTACTTTCTAATTTCATTATTGGTCAGGGACCTTGGGTTCTATATCAAATGTTTGGTTGGGGATTAATAGGAATTATTGGAGGTATATTAAATCCTAAAAAGGAATCAAAACCAAATAGAGGGGTAAATGCATTTATTGGATTTTCTCTTGGATTTATCTATGGGTGGATATTGAATATTTGGTCATGGATTTTGTTCATAACACCACTTACTTTTAAGAGTTTTCTATTGTATAATCTCTCAAGTATATATATGGATCTTTCTCATGCTTTAACAAATGCAATTTTCTTATATTATTTTGGAAATCATACAATAAATATCCTATATCGTTATAGACAGAGATTTTTAATAGAAATTCATGATTTTTCTTTAATTGAAAATATGGAGAAAGATATTCACCAAATTAATTATCAAATAAAAAATAAAACTGTAGTAAAAAATAAAAAATCCTCATAAAAAATAAAAATTATAATTGAGGGTATTTTTGATTCTTTCATTTTGATTGAAATTTAAGAATCATTAATTTAAAGCCGACATTAATTTCGACTATATCAAATCGTTTAGTGTCGGAAGAATATGGGTGATGTTTTTTGAATGAAAATCGCCATTTTATCCATTTTCGATAATAAAATTGCCGTTTTTCCTCATTCTTGTAAGATCTTTTCACTCCGACAGATTTCGGGGTGATATAAAGAGGATTTCTGTCGCTATTATTTGAAAGATTCTTAATTTTAGATTCATTACCTAAATTCTAAAATACCCTCAATTTAATAATTTTAAACTTTTTCCTCAAGCAAATTATAATACCAACTATTATAATTCCGCTAAGAATAATTAACATCTCAATTTCATAACCTGGAACTCCTGGTTCTTTAGGAAATTCTGGTTCTTTAGTGGTTATATTTATATCTGGTAAGTTATTTACATAATTCAAATAAAATTCTGCGGATAGATAACTTAGTTTTGCATAAAATAAAGATTCAACATAATTCATAGAATTATAGGCATCTAGACTATATGTTTTATTTAAAAGAATAAATCTAATCTATCCTCTAAAGAAGAAGAGTTGAGAATACTATAACCTTTATTTAGGAGTGTTTGATTCGTAGTATATAAGTATTGCAGAGTTTTATCAATATACTTAATAGTATGACTACGAGTAATAGAATCTCTATCAAAGGTACTAAAGGAGCTATCATATTGAGCATATGTCATAGGTGTAGAAATAAAATCCCACAACTAAAAAGATTCCATATGTTTTGGAGGAACATCTGGATCATCTAAAGTAACAAAATCATGTGGGTGGAACAAGATCCTCTAATATTTTGAAAAATAAATGCCCATCGAAATGAACGTGAGTATTCTTCAAATGCATTTATCCAATCCCAAAATTTAGGATAAATAGATCTAAGAAGAATAGCAGGGAGCATTTCATCTTCACCTATATCATTAGGTAAATAAACAAATGTTGATAAATTAATCCCATCTCTCATTGGTACCATTATATGAGTTTCAATCATATCTACTGAAGCAAAATTTAAACTTGAATTAGATGTAGAATTAAAACCTGATTTATTATGTAGCTTTAATGATAAAAATATAAACGGCACATTAGCTAAAATTAGAAAACTAAAAAATAAAATTCTTAATCTCCTCATTTTTCTTATATTATATTGGTTTTACTATTCTTATAAATATAGTAAATACCCGTTTACTATATAATTTCTATGGATCAAATAGATCATTACGATCTCAAATAATTATCATTAAAGTTTTAGAAGAAGAATCCTATTTTAGTAGAGGAATGACTTCAATCTTTAACTTTCCTTGTATAGTAATTCTCTTTTTCATTGATTTTTTTTTCTATAATATTTCAAGAATTATTGTATATATTAAGATATGACTTATATGTACATAAAGGATCTTGAAAGCGCGATTTCACTTCTGATTTTCATCAAAAAGGGACATTTTTTCATCAAACTATTTTTTTATTTAATAAGATCCAGGATGAAATCTTCAAATTTATGAAGGATTTAAGTTTTTCTGTAAAATTAAAAAATTTATCTAATTTTTAAAATCTTTAATATTATTTAAGAACTCTCAATCTTGAGCTAATAACTTATTTAAATTAATTACCACTCAATTTTTTTCATTACTAATAAAAATCATATATCTTATTGTAGGTTGAATATATTTACAACGTATTATATAATTTAGTATAATTGCATCGAGATTGAATTTC
>CAZGJX010000229.1:0-2604 GCA_964525635.1 uncultured archaeon | reverse complement strand
TTATATATTTAGTACTGCTACATCCGATTGGTCAACATTCGATACAATTGGAGGTTATAGATTACAACAAGATAAAACATTGAAATTTGAGCCTGGATTATTCTTGCAATGTTTTATAAACAAAAATAAACCAGACAATAGAAAATGGCTTATAATCGATGAATTAAATAGAGCAGATATTGATAAAGCATTTGGATCACTATTTTCAGCTCTAACTGAAGAAAATGTTACTCTTTCGTTTATACAAGAAGAAAAACAAATAGAATTAATGGCAGATTATAAAAGTACAAATTTTGAATCAGAAACTTATAGATATTATATACCTAAGGATTTCCGAATAATAGGAACTATGAATACTTATGATAAAAGCTCTCTCTATGAAATGAGTTATGCATTTATGAGGAGATTTGCTTTCATAATGGTAGATGTTCCAATTATTCAAAATATAACACATATATTAATTGAAAAATATATTAAATGCTGGGAAAAATCAGAAATTGAAATAGATGCAATACTTACAAAAGAAATTTCAGAGTTATGGAAATGCGTAATAAATTCAAAAAGAAAAATCGGACCTGCAATTATTAGAGACATCTATCTTTATCTAATTAATACCGATCCAATGGATTATGTTGGAGCTATAACTATGTATATTTTACCGCAATTTGAAGGACTTTTAGAAAGAGATATTATAAATGCTGTAAAATATCTTAAAAATTTGAAATGTATTGGTGAGGAAGAAAGAGATTATTTAGATGAGTATTCATCTGAATTTTTTAATATTGATTTAAAATTATTAAAAAAAAATGAAGAAGTTTAGGTTGATAATCCTAAAAGCTTTAACTTTGAATAAATTCATAAATATATAACTAAAATGAACCAAAGAACTCTAATAAATGAGTATACAGAAAAGTTAATAAATGAGATAGCTGGAGATCTAATCATATATCTATTAAATGGAAATCTTTTATCCTTCATTAAAGACTTTGATCCTTTATTAAATATTATTGATTTTAATAAGCTTCTAAGAATACATTTTATTCTTACTCAAAAAACGTCCGAAGATAGTATAGGTGTTATTGATTTTATACAAGAATTAACTGAAGATCTTAATAGAATAAAAACAATATCTGTACCAAAAACCCATACTTTTAAAGGAGAAGTGAAGGGGAAAATTAATTGGAAAAAAACAAATGATTTAAGGAGCAGAATTCCATCTCAAGGAAATCTATTATTTAATTGTGACAAGAAAGAGAAAAGTTATGATATTAAAGAGAATTTAGTTTTAAAAAAAATACTACATATAATCCATAAAATTGTTTTTGAAGATTTAGATATTATTAGAAAAGAGAATATTAAGAGAAACTGGTTCAATAATTGGCTCAAAGAAAACAATAGCTACACTCGTCTAATTGATGAGTTTAACCAAATATATCATAAAAATATATATTTAAAAAGAATTTCTCTAGAAAAAGTTAAAATTTCTTCTCGAGATATCAGACAAGTGTTGAAATCACGGTCAAAATTATATAGAGATGCTGCAAGATTGTTAATAATATATAATAATCTAATGAATTATGATATTGATATTTCTGTAGCTAAAGAAATATTGAATACAACATTCATTTTACCTGAAAGAGAGTCAGTTCTTTTTGAATTTTATTGGATTTTAAAAATTATTAGACTTTTTCGAATTAAAAAATTTAATGATATAAAATACGAAATTAGATCACAACAGAGGAATTTAGTTGCATCTTGGTCTGATAATGCTTATACATTCAAAATTTATCATGATTCGATCGGAAATTTCAAATTTTTCGAGACGATTCAAGATCTTAAAAAAGATTTGGATGGAATTGATAATTTTTTCTCAAGAAGCGTTTTAATCAGGGAAAAATTACCCGATTTTATTGCAAAAGGAGGATGTGCATACTGGATTGGACGTCCAGATATAATTCTAGAAAAATACAATGATAAAGGAGTATGTGAAGGATTATTAATTGGAGAAGTTAAATATACAAAAAATCAAGATTATGCATTAATAGGATTAAAAGAATTGTTAGAATATATTTCCTTAGTGAAAGAGGAAAAGGAGGATAAAAAATTTCAATATAAAGAAGAGTTATCAGATCTTTTCTTTAATTTAAAATATATTACAGGGATTTTATTTACAAAAGAAATAGAAAAATTTGAAATAAAGCCTAATTCTAAAATATATTTAATTCAATATGGAGATAATTTGAAATTAAAGAAAATTATTGATGATTTTGTAGTTTAAATCCAATAAAATCAATAATTGGTTAGGTTTTATTCTGTGTTGAATATTTATTTATTATATTTATAAATATTAATCATCAAATCTTTTTTTGTTATAGTTAGATTTTCTGCTTCAATGTCAAATCATTCCTTTATAAAGAATAAGTGAAATTGTTGAATTTTTATAGGGAAAAAATTTAATGATCTTATTTCTAGTGAGTTTTCCTATGATAAAATATGGTAGATTTCAAATATTTTTAACTCAATAAAATTAAAAAATATTTAAAAGATATCGAGATGAGTAATATATTTTATTATTATTATTTTATTTATCATTATGAAATTAAA
>CAZGJX010000228.1:0-2639 GCA_964525635.1 uncultured archaeon | reverse complement strand
ATTGAAAGAAATCAAAAAAAATAAAAAGATTAAAAGTTAAAATTTACTCAATTAACCTTGAAAACGTCTTTCTAATATTTTTCCATGCAATATAAAAGATATCAATAGAAACAAAAATCCAAATATTAATATAGCACCTATATCAAATAAAATACCAAATGTTCCAAAAACACTATTATCCCCTAGACCTACGTTAATAATATCAATGAAATATATTAAGGGAGAAATAAATATAATAGGGGAAGATATAATTGGCATGAATAGAGGACTAATGAATATTATAGGAAATTTAATAAGTATAGTTAACACCATGGTAGTTCCTGGTTTATCCGTGGGCGGAACCGAAAGAATGAGACTGAAACTTGCAAATGATAAACTAGCAAGAAGCATTCCAATGATAATAATTATTAGATTAATAGTTAGTTGTTGAGCTAAGAAAATTATTCCTAAAATTAGAGGTACTAACGAAAATAAGAATCCATAAATAAAAGAGCTCCATAAACTTCCTAATAAAATAGTTTTTATTGAAATTGGACATGTAATTAATCTCTCAAACGTTTTACTCATCGTTTCCCAGGGAAAAACAATTGGACTAATTGAAGTTGAAGTTAAAAAAATTGTCATTGCCATCAAACCAGATATTAAGTATAATGGTGGTACATATCTACCCGTAGTTAGAGCTACAAAAAGGATTATCGGAAAAATAATTCCTTGAATCAATACTGGAGGTTTATTATAGTAGATCTTAAGATCTTTCTTTGTAATTACTAAAGATCTTTTTAATTGAATTATTAATATATTTAATTTTGAATTCTGGATTGTTAAAGTATCGTTATTCATTTTTATCACCTCGTTCAATTATCTTTAGAAATGCTTCTTCTAATCTAGGTTCATGTGTGCTTATATGTTTTATAATAATCTTGTTAATTTTAATATAATCAATTATTTCACATATAGCTTCATGAATATCATTTACAATTATATGAAAACCTTCCTTATTTTGGTGTATTTTTCTTACTGTTGAAAGATCCTCGATATTAATTTCTTTCACTCCATTAAAAAACTTTAAATCAATTGCTTGATATTCTTGTGTTAGATCTCTAATATTTTGAGGAGTATCTAAACTAATGATTTTTCCATGCTGAATAATTGCTATTCGATCACATAATTCATTAGCAACATCCATATTATGTGTTGTTAAAAAAATTGTTACACCTTGCTTATTATACTCTCTTATTATTTGTTTTATAATCCTTCCAGATTGAATATCTAATCCTGAAGTTGGTTCATCAAGAAATAATATTTTTGGATTACTCATAAGTGCCATACATAATAATAGCCTTTGTTTCATTCCTTTAGAATATTTTCTCGCTTTAAGATCTCGTTTATCATATAAATCAAATTGTTTTAACAAGTTTTCAGCTCTTTTTCTTTTTTCCTCTTTAGAGACGCCGTAAATCTCACCTATAAACATTAAATTTTGCCACCCAGAGAAAGAAATATATATATTTGCCATCTCAGGAACATTTCCTATTCTTTGTTTAACTGCTATTTGGTTTTGCCAAATATTAAATCCAAATATATTTATAATTCCTTTACTTGGTTTTAAAACACCAGTCATCATTCTAATTATAGTTGTTTTACCTGCCCCATTTGGACCGAGTAATCCAAAGATTTCTCCTCTGTTAACTTCAAAACTAATATTATCAACAGCGTGAATAATAGCATTTTTTGCTTCTGATTCACTTATTCCGCTTTTTACTTGTTTGCGCCTTTTTGAAAGCTCAAAATATTTAACCAAATTATTTAAAATTATAGCACTCATTAACCTCACCTTTTTTAAAGATACAACATTTTGAATATTTTTTTTTTTTACTTTTCATATTTTTAACTTTTGTTTGTTTTATTTTTAATTGGTTAAACCATAGATATAACTAATCAAACAATATATTTAAATATATCAAAAAATTATTAATATTAATAAATAAGTACGAAGAATAGGTAATCAATTTGACAAAAGAAATAGACCTTTCAGAAATAGCAAATTATGCTAAAGCATTACATTGTGGAATAAGATGGAAAATTATCGAAATTTTAAAAGAAGGATCAAAAAGTTCAGATGAAATTTTTATAATCTTAAAAAGACAAAAAATTCCGCAAGATGATAATCCTAAAGAATGTCAAGGCAAATGCAAAGAACACACCTATGAAAATTTAAAAAAACCTTCTCTATATTATCATCTAAGGGAACTTGAGAAAGTGGGAATTATAGAATTAGATGAATATATTTCAAGTAAGGAAGGAAGAGCTCCAGAAAAGGTTTGGAAACTTAACATAAATAAACTAATAATTAATTTTAAAGCTTAATTATTATTTTTTGTGAGATTTGAAGCTGAAGTGAATTTTAAAATTTGTATGGATACTATTATATATTTTTCGAAACCACAACTAGAAAAATTAGAAATAGTAATAAATAAAACTTTTAAAAATGTATCCTGTCTTAAATTGGTTTAAATTTTAAAAAATATTTATACTGCCATAAGTAATTTCTCATAACTGCATCGTGTTTGAATTTCCATAGATGATCTTTTGAATTTTCTGATAAATTTTGTGATAGCTCTCTGAAATTTTTTATAGGA
>CAZGJX010000227.1:0-2714 GCA_964525635.1 uncultured archaeon | reverse complement strand
AATAATGATGAAACGATTTTATTACCAATTATATAATAATTTGGAGGAAGCAATTTTTTAATTACCTCAGGATTAAGATCTAATTCTTTTGCTTTTGTATTGATATCAATGATATTTTCATGAAGTTTAAGTGAGGTTTTTTCTGCTATTTTTTGTTGAATTGCTTTTTTTTCCTCTCTTTTTAATATTTGTAATACTTCTTTCATTGGAATTCGATCTTTATAGAAAATTACATCTTCATGAAAATCATTAATTGAACATTTTAAGTTACGATCTACAGCTACAATGATTCTTATTTTTGAATCATTGAATTTTCTGATTTTTTTTTCAAGATATTCAGGAGTCCAGAAACCCACGATTTCAAGGTATAATACAATTCCATCTTTATAGAAACCAAAATCTGGAATGATTACATAATTTCCTGCTTTAATAAAAGTTGGTTCTCTTTTAATTTCCCATTTTGGTGCAAAAATTTTAAAATCACTAAAAAATTGTCTTTCAATTTCGCTATCAAACTTCTTTTCTTTTTTTTTTATAATTGGAAATAGGGTTTTATCATCAGAAGCTAATTTAAAAGAAAAAATTTTATCTTCGTTAGATTTTTTCATTTGGATTTTAGTTTCAATTGACCATTTTTTTGCAAAGATTATAGTATTTAGAAGCTTAGCTAAATTTTCTCCATATTTTTTAGTTTTCTTAAATAGAGATAGAGGCCCTGTAATTTTTATTTTTTTATCATTTATTTCATACATAAGACCCAAAAAATTAATCATCCTAAAGATTTGTTGGAAATTATCTTCTATAATAATGGATATTTCCAAAGCATTAAAAAACAACGTCTGTGTTAGTGAAAAATTATATTTTCTGGTTAAATTTTCTGATGTAGGTGTATATAAATTATCTAATATCTGTTCTTGAGGTAGATCTGAGAAAAAGGAGTCTTCAATCACATTTTTTGTTGTATTAAGTTCTTGTGCAATTTTCAATAATATTCTATTTCTCTCATAATCATCAATAACAAACCCAGATGCATATAACTTTTCCCTTACTACTTTACTATCTAAAGAAGTATTAGAAATGAATTTACTTTTTCTTAAAAGTAATGAAGTTAGAGCTCGAATTATTTTATAGTCTTTTTTTCCTTTTTCATATAGTTGGAAAATTTTTTTTATTTCCTTATAAGGTTTATTTTTACATTTTTTAAATATTGAAAGAATTTCTTCAGCAATATCAAAATTATCCAGATATTTAAGGAAAATAGTTCCTTTTCGGGTATAATATGACAACAGACTTTTAGGTAACATTTATAAACTCTACTTTTCTTTTTTACTCCTTTTATTTGCAATTCGAACTTCTAGGGTATTTTGAGTTATTATTTCATATAATATTGCTTTCTTATCTTTACGAGGTCTAAGCAATCTACCTAATCTTTGTATATATTCTCGAGAACTCCCAGTACCACTTAATATTATTCCTATATTTGCCTCAGGAACATTGATTCCTTCATTTAAAACTTGTGAAGTGACTATTGTAGAGTATAACCCTTTTTTAAATTTAGTTAAAATATCATTCCTTTCACCTTTTTTTATTTGATGTGTAATACAGGGAATTAAAAATCTCTTGGATATTTTATAGACCATCCTATTATATTTTGTAAAGATAATAGTACGATTTTTTTTTTTTAATAATTTTGAGAGTTCATTTAATTTATTTTGTGAATTAAATGCTATTTTTTCTGCTTTATTTCTTGCCAATAGTGCTATTCTCGCATTTAGATCATTTCCAGAACGTAATATTAATCTTTTAAAATCCTTAGAATTATTCATCTGAATATGATTTGAGATTATATAAGATTTAAAAGTTTCATAAGCATTTGTATATTCTTTTTGTTCTTTATCCGTTAGTGGCACTTTGATTTTTTTCACTTCATAAGGAGCTAGATGATTTTCTGAAAGGTTATCTGGAGTTATATCATAAATTTTTTTTCCTATCAATCTTGGTAATTCTTTATGGAGTTGATCATCTCTTTTATATGTCGCAGTGAGACCTAATCGAAACGGAGATGCAAATAATTCAGCAATTTGTTTATATCCTTCAGAAGGGAGGTGATGAACCTCATCAAATATTATAAATTTAAATTTATTTCCAAAATAATCAGCATTGAGATAGACTGAATCATAGGTTGAGACGGTAATAGCTTTTAATTCTTTTTTATTCCCCGTAAATTCTCCTATTTCAATATTAAATTCTTTTTTTAATTCATTCTTCCATTGAGTAACTAAATCTAATGTTGGAACAATTATTAAAGTTGATATGTTAAGTTTTTCAATGATTTTTATCGCTAATACCGTCTTACCTGACCCAGTTGGCATTACAATTGTTCCTCTTCTTGATATCCACCAAGATTCCAGCGCTTCTTGTTGATAACCTCTTAATTCAATAGAAGAGGAAAAATGAGGACAAGGAATTAAATCCAAAACATTATCCAAAAATGGAATGTTAGAATTCTCCAAATATTCTATAATATCTCTATAATAATATGCTTCTGCTCTAAATTTACTACTCCGACCATCCCATTTTATATATGGAAGACTGAGATCTTCATCGATGATAATTGTTCCCCTATCGAAAAGAAGTTTCATTTTTAAATAAAAATATGATACATACCATTATAGAGTTTATTATGAAAAATAATTTGATCAAAAATTTAAAAG
>CAZGJX010000226.1:0-2718 GCA_964525635.1 uncultured archaeon | reverse complement strand
AATGATTCTTAAATTTCAATCAAAATGAAAGAATCAAAAATACCCTCAATTAATTTATTTCTTTTATTAAAATCTTTTTTAAATTTAGATTTGGTTTATTTGAGGATGAAAGATGTCTATTGTTGATTTTATTAATTCTTATAAAGGGAATAATTATTTTATCAATATTAAGAAAAAAGTCCATATTTTTTGAGAAGAAATTTCTATTATTAATTTGATTCTTTATTTTATTTTCTATTATAATCACATCTTTTTAATATTATCTTATTAGATTAAGAATTCCAATTTAAGATAGAATAGTCTTAAAATTTATTGATTTATCAAAACATAGAAAATACATTTAAATATTATATTTTTATAAAAAGAGATTTATTTGATTTATGCGAATTTTAGAAGTAATTGATTAAACTTAATTTGGCTTATTTTTCTTACTCCATGCTTTCCTGAATTATAATCACATATTATTAAGTTTGCTTCTTCCAATTTCTTTATTTGTGCGGATATATTTGCTTCTGTCATTTTTAAATCAGCAGCTATTTTTGACACATCCATTGGTTCAGATTGTATCTGCTTTAATATATTACGCCTTGTTTTTGATGAAAGTGCTTTCAAAATCAACTCTATTTCTTCATCAGATTCGACTATAGTTAAATTAGTTAAATTATCTAATAGATTTACTTTTAAAATATCGCTTTCTGTCATTTCGTTTATTTCCATAACTTATTATATTATATCTTGTTAAAAAATTAACTATACTAACATGTTTATTAAATTAATCTATACTTTTATATCTTAGTTATAAATTTTCCTGTATTTATTTGTAATATATCACTACCTTCTCATCAAATGTAATCTATAGTGACATTATCATACAGAAAAATTGTTACTTTTGCATATCTTGAAAAAAATAAATAGATGTTTGAATAAAAAATGAGGTCTCTTTAATAGTTTATTTAAAAGATTATAATATAAATATTGAAAAATACGAGAATCATTATTAGATTCAAATTTCTAATTGTTATTTATTCAGAAAAAGGTCAGATTGATTCATTTTTTATTTTTTTAAACTACCGATTAAATCAATTTATAGGTGAATATTAAGAAAAATATTAAAAATTAAAAAAAGAAAGGGTTTAAACATTGATCTTTAAAAAATAAATTATTATTTTTTGATTTTATTAGCTGAAATAGGGAAAAATGCTTAATTACATATATAATATGTCATATATTCAAATAAATATAATTTTTTCTAATAATAATGAACTATGAAATTAAATCCTTATATTTAAATAATAACCCAATCCAAAATTTAGGAAAATCTTAAAATCCTTTATTTATATTAGATTTGTAAAGATATGCTTCATTTTTCAATTATATATGTAAAAAAAAAGACTAAATATAATTACAGAAAAATAATATTTTATATACTATTATTACTTTAGTTACAAAAATAACATAATATTTTTTTGTTAACAATTAATAATAAGCACAAAATCAAAATCAGAATTAACAATAATCATATATTTGGAATAAAGAGATAATAAAAAACCATGAAAAAACAATCAAACATTCTAACTGTTAGAATTAATGAAGATCTAGATAAAATACTAGATACAATCTGTGATAAAAGACACCTTACAAAAGCCGTTGTTGTTAGAGAATATTTAGAAATGGCTAAATCTTTTTTAATAGATCATAATTCAATCAAATCATTCAATGAAAACACTCTAATTCTTTTAAAGAGATCTTTTTTCAAAACTATCATGGATAAAATGGATGAATCAAACCAAATTGAGCTGGGAACGGAATTAGCAAGATTTATAAATGATTTAGCGAGATTACAAGGAAAAATTGATGATATAGACTATAAAATAACTCTATGTGAAGAATATGGAATGTTTCCAAAATTTGTTGATAAAGAAAATTATCTTCTTTTTTCCAGACAATTCGGACCGAACAAATTTGTTGAGGCATTTGTATGGACATTAATAACAAAGGGAGATAGTGGAGATTTTGACAAACAGTTTATTGAAACAGAACTCTCTGATAGCAGTAAATTGACTAAGAAATATGAAGAAACAATTCAACCTGTTCAAAGAGATTCTTCTTATTATGCATTTGAGTTTGCAAAAGTGAAAAAAAAAAGGGATTAAACCTATTATCTAAATTATTATAGCGTTTGAAAAATATAATCGAATAAAAAAATTAAGGGGATACCTACTAAAAAGGATATTAAATTTGCAATAAAAATGATCTTTATAATATTCATAACAGAAATATCCTTTAATATTTTCCTTTCTTCACTTAAAGTTCTGAAAATATAATAATAAAAAATAAATTCTAAAAATAATATAAATAATTCTGTGATAGTTACCATTAAAATATAGGAATATAATGATTTTATTAGTCCACCTGTTGAAAATTCGATAATTTTTAATAATGTGTAAGTAACTAAGTTTACTTCAAAAACAGAAAAAAATAGTCTAGAATTATCACGGTATTTTTTATTCGATAAATAATTTTTTCTTAAAAATTGGAAAATTATAAAAAATTCTATAAACCATGTTATGGGGAAGGGAGCAATAATATAAACCCAAAAGAAAATTACTTAATTAAGATTTGGATATATATTAGGAGGGGGATATATGGGATTAGCTAAACTAATCGGAACTAATAATAGAGAGATTGTAGTTATAATTATTATTAATTTTTTTAATG
>CAZGJX010000225.1:0-2737 GCA_964525635.1 uncultured archaeon | reverse complement strand
ATGGAGATCCTAATTATGATATACCAATTTTGATAAAAAAGTTTTTAATTAACTTTTAATCTTCAATATTAAAAAAGAATTCAATTCCATTTTTTAACTTAAAAATCTTTTTCCATGGAAAAAGATAGATTTTTAATGGAAAATGGGTGCAAAATAACTGTTTTGCAAAACTCTATTTACTAAGTGATCTCAGTTATTTTATTAAATAATAAGAAGGATAATATAGTTATTGGGGATTTCCAATAAAATAATGAAACCTCTAATGCATAATTAATAAATATAAAAACAATTGACTATAATTTTTTAAGATTTATAAAGAATATATTTTATATAGAAAATTAGTTAGCTAAAATAAAAGATAAGATAGAAAAGATAAAGTGATTAATTTTGAATTTTAAATTTATTCTTTCCTGCTATAATTAATCCAATTAAAATAATTAATACAATGGGGATAATAGCAATATATTTAGTTATAGTTATAATTGATTTTATCCAAGCGATAATTATTAATTGATATGGATAATTAATAATTAAAATAGCTAAAAAGATATTTTCTAATAAGTCTAATATAATAACAAATGCTATTAAATTTAGATTTTGATATTTACTTTCTGGATTAAATGCTCGTTGATATAACCAAGATATAACAATGGCAAAAATGAATAACATAGATATAGGTAAGATAAAATCCCATGTTAAATGGAACCATAATTCTATAGTTCTCTGATTTTCACCCCAAGATTCTAAAATATTATATATTTGTTCAGGTGTATAAAAAATAGGATCATCTAAAGAAATAGCAGATGTAGATTGAGGAAAATATATTGTTAAAATCGCATAAACCAAGAATAAAATAACAATACTAAGAATAGGCCATATAATAGCTTTAGTTTTTGCTCGAGCACTAAAATAGTCAGAAATTTTTGAACATATCCTCAAAGGACTATCTCCTCTTAATAAAAACTTTTATTAATTGTTATAATATTAATCTTAAAATTTTTATTATTTTTATTTTTTATGTTAAAATTTTAAATCAATAACAAAAATGAATGATACTTCATAACTTATTATTTAATTAGAAAATGAAGGATAAAGATTTTTTTGGAAGACAAATTATATAAATAGATTATTCCCATAATAGAGAATTCTTATGGATAGAGATTCAATAAGACAATAGGTAGTGATGAACAGGAAATCAACTAGATAGATTTTTGTGGTAGATTTCTATTATTTACTTTACAAACAACTAATTAATTTTTTCCAATTTTGATAGAAATTTACTTATATTATAAAATAATAGTCTTTTTAAAATAAATCAATTAATTAAAATAAGTCCATAATTATTGTGAATAATATCGTTTTTTCAACTAGTTAATTCTTTTGAGGATAATAATTCTAATTATCTTTTTATAGATATATATTACTTTTCCATGGAAAAGGAGATTATTTTAATGGAAAATTGATGCAAAATAATTGTATAAGGATAAAAAGCATTTAAAATAATACAAAATCTGATAACTTATCATCAAAATAAAGTTAATAATATCATGAAATAAAAATAGCTTTTTTTTCATAAAAACAAAATTTCTGATGATAATTTGGGCTAAATAAACTAATCAAGGGACATATAAGATAATAGATTTTTTCTCTATAATTTTATAATAATTATTATCTTTCCTCGATTTCTTTTAGAATTGCATATAAATTGGGAAATGCTTCTTTAACATATTTAGTTCCTGCATCTTTTATAATTTCATCTTTTTTTTTTCCAATTGATCTTAATACTTTCTCTATCTCTGTTTTTACCTTTAATTTCCATTCTCTATTTTTTGGTCCTGATACTTCTATTTTAATACTATATCTTTTTTCTAATAAAATCATAATTTCCTCTTCTATACAAACATCTATTCCCAAAATTACACAATATAGATTAAAATCATAATTAGAAAATGTACAGTTCATTAAAAAAGCTTTTTCAATAATCTTTATATCATTTACTTTAACACCAATAGTTTTTAAATGTTCCTCAATTATCTCATATTCTTTTTTATTTTTTATATTTAATCTTCTATTTTTTATATCAATTCTAAAACAATCTCTATCAACAGTATATATTATCTCATGAATTTTGTAATCTTTTGGAATATATTGAACAGAATTAAGGCCATCTAATCCTGTTTGTTTTAAAATTCCCTTTCGAGGAAAAAGGAGTATTTTATCAGAATTTCTAAATTTTGAACATAAACCTTTTAATATATAATATTCCGTTCCTCCATCTCCTGTAATTACAAAGATATCCGCTTTCTTAGTTTTTGAGTCCTTAATAAGGTCCATTTTTATCACTGATTAGTTTATAAATCAAAAGCATCAATCAAATATCGTGGATCTGTATTGGAATTAATATAAGCAGTAAGTTTATCCAAATTGAATATCTCATAGTTCAATATATCCTCTGAATCTTTTTTTAGTAAAAGTACAGAAATATTTGTAGGTGTTATATCAACAATACTATTTAAAACATCAATACTATGTGTAGATAATACAACTTGCCAATCTCCATTTTTTAACCATTCAATAAACATATCTATTAGGGAAGGATGAAGTCCTGACTCAAAATCATCTATTAAAATTAATTTAGGATTTATTACTTCAACTAAAGACATAATTTTTAAAATCTTTTCTACACCTGAACCTAAATCATTCAATGGAAGGTAGAAAGTATTATTTGAAAAAATTT
>CAZGJX010000224.1:0-2869 GCA_964525635.1 uncultured archaeon | reverse complement strand
AATTTATTGTCAATTTCATTCCACTTTTGTGACATTTTTTAATTACTGATCACACATTTTTGATTTCGCCTATTTTTAGTTTGATTATTTTATTAATCTAATTCTATATCTGCTTTTTTATATATTAAAATGTTTAATAGACCAATTTTTTGTTTTATATATTATATAGCTAGAAAAGAAATACTATTAAATATCATTTTAATATTTAGAATTTTAATATCCAAATTGATATAATTTTATAAATAGTGGAAAATTAAAAATTAATTTAAGAGATTAACTTTCTCAACACTTTACTTAGTTCTTCTTCAGAAGCGCTCTTTTTAGGGAGGTCTAATATGATTTTTGCATCATCTTCTTTTCGAGGAATGATATGTATATGAGAATGTTCAACTACTTGACCTGCTGCTTTATAATTATTTTGAATTATGTTATATCCATCAATCTCTAATTTTTCATAAATTAATTTCGCTACTTCCTTTACGGATTGAAATAAACTAGCTAATTCTTCGTTAGGTATATTTTCTAATGTGTTGAAATGATTTTTGGAAATTACTATTGAATGGCCTTCTGAAATTGGATTTATATCTAAAAATGCTAAAGTCGTATTATTTTCAAAAACAATTTTTGATGGGATTTCCTTTCTAACAATTTTACAAAATATACAATCTTCTTTACTCATGTCTATATAGCTCCTATCATATTTTTTATTCTATTTTTAGAATTCTTATTTTAAACAATATTTAAAATAATATATAAAACATACTGAATTAAAGAATAATTTAATAGTGGAATAACTAATTATTCAAGAAATCAGTATTTTAATATTTAATAACTTATCAAAAAAATTCAAAAAAAGATTTATACTAAGATTTCAATTTCTTTAAAATTTTATCAATATCTTCTTCTGAAGCCCCTCGTTTAGGGAATTCCAATTTGATTCTCAAATCTCCTTTTTTTCGCGGAATAATATGTATATGAACATGATCTACTTCTTGATACGCTGCGTTATAATTATTTTGGAGTATATGATAACCATCTGCATCTAATTTATTAAAAATTTTATCAGCAAGCTTTTTTGTTATTTGAAATAAATTTGATACCTCAGAATCAGGAACATTTTCTAATGTAGCATAATGCTTTTTTGGAATGACAAGAGAATGACCTTCTGAGATTGGATTAACATCTAAAAATGCGATTATATTTTCGTTTTCAAATATAATTCTTGAGGGTATTTCTTTTCGGACAATTCTACAGAATATACAATTTTCTTCATTCATTATTCAATTAAAATATCAAATAATTCAAATTTAATTATTTTCAAGATAAATTATATTACTATATTAGAAATAAATCTTCATTTTTTTTTTCCAGAAATTTTTTTGTCATACACATAAATTTATTATTGAAGAACGCTTTAGATAATTATACAAAACCTTTTGTAAAGGTATTTTAGAAGAAAGTTAGGTTTTGAAAATGGCAAAAGGAACAGTTAAATGGTTCAATAGTAGAAAAGGGTTCGGATTTATTACCCCTGATGATGGTTCTGATGATGTATTCGTACATTTCTCAGCAATTAAAGGCGAAGATAGCGAATTCAAAGTAATTTATGAAGGCGATATCGTTGAATATGAAATTGTTGATGGAAAAAAAGGACCACAAGCAAATGAGGTAAATGTAACCGAAAAAGGCCCAAGAAAAAGTTTTAAAAAGAAAGGATCTTACTTTTAGTTTGACCAAATTTTAATAAACTTTAAGAAAAATTAATAAAAAATTAAAGAAATAAGGATTTGTAAAGATATTAGATATTGTTCATTTTTCTTGAAATTAATATTGATTCTTTATTGATCTCATTTTTATTTTTTTTTTTATCTTTTAATCGAAATTTAATTTTATTTTTATTTTATTTAAAATCTCATAATATACTTTCATTGAGGGAGGTAAGTATTGATTTGAGCTTAAAATATTCATCTTTCTTTTATCAATGTTTTTTCTTTATATTATATTATAAAAATCTCATAATGTGATAAAAATATGAATTGTGATTTTTGTAAGAAATTAATTTCAAGAAAAGATAATAGAAAAACAATGCATAGAAATATGTCTACACAAAATAAATTATTTATTTTTTGCTCAAAACAATGTTACCATCATTGGTTAAAAGAAATTCAAGAAAAAAATGCTTATAATTATTTTATCTGGAGTATTAGGACCCATTTAGAAAAGGTATATTTCGATAGAAATAAAGTCAAAGTTGAAGGTTTTTCTCATATTTATGGATCAAATATTGAAAATTCACATTTTTCAAAGATTTTATCTATAACAAATAAAAATAAAGAAATAAAAGTTAAAGATAATAATTAAAAACCATCCATTAGAGAATTCTAAGAATTGGCATTTTTTATAATTTGAATTCTTAATCTTTCTAAGTATTTTTTTTCTTGAGTAAGAAATTAAAATTATCTTCTATTTGATTATTGATAATTTATCTATTCAATTTCTTTTTTTAAAATATCTATATATAAATGATTTTTATCGATGAATAAGTTATTTAAACTATTATTAGAAAAATTGTTATATGGGATTAAAATCTTTGAGAAATTAATTTTAGCGTGATATTTTAATTGAACTTTATTTTGATTTCTATTGTATAAAGATTTATTTGAAATGGAACTCATTGAACTTAGCCACTCTCTATTATTAATTTTGTTCTTAAATAATATAGATTTAATGTATAACCTTACAATTATTTATAAAAATCTAGCAATTCTTAGAAAAATCACCAATTTCTATTCTAGTTATCAATCTTTTTAGTTAAAAAAGACCAGCCCTAAGGTTATCAGGCTGTACGCTCATCACTGAGTTCAAAACA
>CAZGJX010000223.1:0-2927 GCA_964525635.1 uncultured archaeon | reverse complement strand
ATCGTATTATAAAAGAAAGTAATATGGAGGTATATAAGAATTATAGGACACTAAGAAAAATTTGAAATAAATTAAAAATTAACTAAAATTTGGAAAAGACAAAAAAGTATTATTAGATGAAGAAGAAAAAATTTTAGAAAGTATTTTATTTTATCAAAGTTAAATAAGCGGTCTAAAGCAGAAAATTAGCAACTACTTTCTCATATTCCTCAGGGCTACCAATCATTGGGAAGTGACCGCCTTCTTGAAAATGATAATGTTTTGCATTTGGATATATATTAAGTAAGTCATTAATCGATGTTTCACCTGTTCCTTTATCGTTTTCGGCAGTAATTACTAATAATTTATCTTGGAATTCTCTTAGATTTACCTTATCAAAATCAGGATCAGTTTGGAATTGGATTAAACTCTTAA
The DNA here is from genome assembly GCA_964525635.1 of uncultured archaeon. GTDB lineage: Archaea > Asgardarchaeota > Lokiarchaeia > Sigyniarchaeales > SOKP01 > JAFGOA01. The sequence goes on along the minus strand of CAZGJX010000223.1, from coordinate 2,513 downwards.
AATGACATATCATTTCCTTTTTTCCTAATTTTTTTTTTACCACCATCATGTCAATAATTTCATGATATTCAAATCCTTTTTTTCTGAGAGAATCAAATAATCTATGAAAATTCCTTTTTAAAATTGAATTCACTAAGAATTTAAGTAAAATTTTCATGATTCGGTAAATCCTTTTCATTTTTTTTGTAAATTTATATGTATCTCTTCGAGTTCCTGTATTCGAGATGATGGGTTTATTTACCGTATTAGGATATAATGCAGAAAAGGCTTGTACCATTATCCCCCCAGATGAGCTACCTATTATGTTTACTTTCTTAATTCCTTCAGGGTCTAATATGTAATTTATACTACCAGCAATTAGCTTAAGATCCCCCGTCAATGGGTATATGAGACTTAAAATTACGAATCTTTTGGAGTATAATGATAAATAATCCTTATTTTGAATTGGACGCCTTAGACCACCAGGCATTATCAACAAATAATTAGAGCGGTCCATTTCAAAGTTAAAACCAAGAATGTATTCGATCTTAAATTCTCTAAATAAAATTGATTTCCAAGTGATTGAAACTTCTTTCATTAAACTATTCATAATTGATATATTTTTAAATTTTCCTAATTTTCAAATAATTCTATAGGACTTTCTAAATTCAAATTATTAAGAAATGCAAAACGATTTTTTGCTTTTGGAGTTAAAATACTAAAGTCTTTCCTACAATACCTAAAAAACACTTATTTCTAAATTGCTTTCTAAATACATCAATCTTCATAGTACAATGACACAATGTAACAGATTTAATAATAGGATTTAATTGTGCGCCTTGCTGATCCGTAAATGCAAACCCATGCATTCCGCCTATCAAGTGTAATTTAGAGTTTAAAGGAAAATGTAATTTTTTTCTATCTTTTAGAAAATTATTTAATCCCGGATGACAACATCCACATAGGAGAATATATGCATCTTTTGTTTTAATATAACAGGCCTGCTCATATATCCCCCCATAATCTGAGGAAAAATATGAATTGGTTAAAGAAATTTCTTTAAGTTCTTTAAATGTCCTTGCTTCTTTATTTATTATTAAATTTTTTTTTGGGATGTTTTTTCCCTGATATTTTACAGACACACTCCAATCTTTGTGAACATATACAGGTAGATCCTTATTCTCGGAAAGAATTCCAAAAGCGCCATCCGTATGATCGGAATGATTATGTGATAAGATTAACGCATCAATTGAGGATGATTTAAATCCATATTTCTTAAGATTATTTAACAATGGCTCTATTTTAGTACCTGCATCAAATAACATTTTTTTTATCTTCAATCTCAATTAGAATGGAAAAACCATAGGATAATACATAATCCAATTCAGATTCATGTATATCGTCAACTAATATCGTTAGTTTTATTGAAGTCATTAATTCTCTTTTTTATTATAATTTCATTTGTACAGAAAAAATGATAAATAACTATTTTTTAAGCATTTCTAAATAATGTTTCATTTTTTGATAAGATGTAGTTCCAACAATTCTATTTATTTCCTTACCCTTTTTAACAAAAAGAGTCGTGGGAATTCCGGTTATTCTATATTGATTTGCTAATATTTGATTATAGTCAATATTAACTTTAGTAAAAATAAATTGATTTGAATATTCTTGTTGAAGTTCCTCAAATATGGGTGCGAATATTTTGCATGGTGCACACCAATTTGCCCAGAAATCCATGATAATAACATTTTCTGGATAATTTTCTGATAATTTGCGATATTCTTGAATCGTATTTAATTTAATAATACTTTTAGGTAAAGAAAATCCTTTTAGCATGTAAAGTTTCTCTATTAATTCTCTTGCCTTTTTTTTTCTGATATTCTCTAATTCATTATCCAAGTTTATTGAAAACCACTTATATGCTTAATTTTTTTTTTTATAATATTTTATAAATCCATATATATAGGATTAAGTCTGGCTACTCTTTTTTTATAATCTATATAATTTTTTCCAAATTTCTAAATAAGTATTTTTTCTTCTGAATAAGTCCAGTGATAAGTTAAAATTATTAAGATCACGCTAATTATCAGACTTATCATTACTTGAGTCCACATTGTAATGCTAATTGTGAGGAATATTCCGGCTAAATACAGTGGATGGCGAATTATTGCATATGGGCATTTTTCAACTAGTCTTCTCATATTTAAATAACTTTTACCTTTTTCAACCTCTCCTTTCTTTTTGAAAATTGAAAAAGATATAAGACCTAAATAAATACTTAGACCCCATAAGATATATTCTAAATAGAAAATAATAGTTAGTTCTAATTCTTTATTAATTAAGAAAATTATACTGAATTGTACGATAAATAATATTGTAAATATAATATCTTTATTACTAAATTTCTGTTTCATATTTAAAGGGAACATGATTTTTTTTGAATAATCTCTAATGCTGCAATAGTACCGTCTGCTGTAGCAGTTGTAATTTGATTAAACTTTTTAACACGTATATCTCCAATAGCATAAACA
>CAZGJX010000222.1:0-3020 GCA_964525635.1 uncultured archaeon | reverse complement strand
AATTTCAACTAAATTAAAAATTTGGGTATACCTTTATTTTTTACGAAGTACTGTTTAAGGAGTGATAGTTCAATGACTACAAATAGTTTTAGTAATAGATAGTGTATAGATTTTTACATCTTAATATATAAATTGAAAGTATATAAAGTATATATATGTTTGAAAATCGTTTTTATGATAATTTAAACTAACTAATTTTAATTTTGAATTTTTTTCGAAAAGTTTATTAGGAAATATAGCCAAAAGAAAAATAATAATCTTAGTGTAAACATTGTTTACTAAAATTAATTGCTCAATATTTCTCTACCATGTTTTAAATATTTCTTAAAAAATAAATTTTAGAAAGGCATTTCTTTTAATGGCCCCTTTATCATGAATCTAATTAAGAAAATCATAAAAAGAAAAAAATCCTTAAAAAATAGCTCAAAGGAACTATTGAATAGTTTGCTGTTAATTTCAATAATTCTTGTTTCAAATTTTAGTTTTATATTTTCAATGATTTTAAAATTCAATTCTGATAATAAATATGAATTTAATTCAAATTATATGAGGTTTACTAAAACTGCATGGAGTCCTCCAGAAGAAGATAATACAAATTATGTTGCTGCTTTGCAAAAATCTATTTACTTTTATTTGCAACAACGTTCAGGAGTTTTATCTATAGATAATCCTGTTATTTGGCGTGGAGATTCCAGCTTAAATGATGGAATAGATGTTGGATTAGATCTTACAGGGGGTTATTTTGATGGGAGTAATAACGTTAAGTTTGGATTACCAATGGCATCTACTATTGTTACTCTTGCTTGGTCAGTTTATGAATATAAATCTGCTTTTCAAAATATAGGACAATTAGATGAAATTAATAATACAATTAAATGGGCAACAGATTATTTTATAAAATGTCATCCAACTCCAAACGAATTTTATTTCCAAGTAGGAGATATAAATCTTGATAGACAAATATGGGCTCCTGTTGAGGTAATTGAAGAGCTTATAGATCGACCTTCTTATAAAGTTAATTTGACTCATGGTGGTTCTGCTGTTTGTAGTACCACAGCAGCAGCACTCGCATTTAGCTCAATTATCTTTGAGAATACAATTCCAATTTATGCTCAAACATGCTTAACACATGCTGAACAATTATATTCTCTTGCTATTACAGTTCAATCTGATGATTATTATAATTCTATTACTGGTTCCGATTATGGATCAAAGAATGGATTTTGGGATGATATTGCAGCAGCAGCGGTTTTATTATATATGAAGACTGGTGATATTAGCTATTTAACTCACGCAGAACAAGCTTCCTATAGATGGAAAAAACAAAATGGAGATCCAAATTATTGGGAGTATAAAACAACACATTCTTGGGATGATATCCACTTTTTAGCTCAAATTTTTTTATCAAGAGAGACAAATAATTACACTTATATTGAATCTATTGAGCGTAATTTAGACTGGTGGATTTCAGGAATTGATATGACTTATACACCCGGGGGATTAGCATTTATAGATGATTGGGGGGAAGGAATTTTACGTTTTGCTACTAATGCTGCTTTTTTAGCTTTTATTTGGGCAGATGATCCTAATTGTACATCTGAAAAAGATATTTTATATAGGAATTTTGCTGAAAATCAAATTAATTATATATGTGGAGAAAATCCTAGAAATAGTAGTTATATCTGTGGTTTTGGTGAAAATCCTCCTGAAAATCCTCAACATAGTACAGCTCATGGTTCATGGGGTAGTAACCGTCAAAATTATCCAATTGAAACAAGACATATCCTTTATGGGGCTCTTGTCTCTGGTCCAGATCCGAATGATGGATTTAATGATGATCGAACAAATATAGGAAATAGAGTAGCATGTGATTATAATGCTGGTCTAATAGGTGCTTTAGCAAAAATGTCTTCATTATATGGTGGAACTCCTCATAATGATTTTCCGGAATTATGGTTTAAACCAGGAGTTGAAAGACTCCCTGAATATTTTAGTTATGCTAGAGTTAATACAATGCAACCTACTAGTATAGTTATACATGTTGATTTGACCAATCATGGAGCATGGCCAGCAAGAGTTTCAGATCAATTATCTTATAGATATTATTTAAATCTTAGTGAAGTATTCTTAGCTGGTTATTCAATAGATAATGTATCAGTATCATTAAATTATGCAGACCCTGGAATTAATGTAACTGTATCACAATTAATTTATTATGATGATGATATTTATTATACTATAGTCGATTATTCAGGTACTAAAATCTTTCCAGGTGGTCTAGATAAATGTCTAAAACAAACAGAAATCGAAATTAAATTACCTAATGGGGCAAGTAGTTCTGCTTGGGATCCTACGAATGATTGGTCTTTTCAAGAATTATCTTTAACTGATAGTATCATCACTGAATATATTCCTGTTTATGATAATGGAATATTATTATATGGTCGAGAACCAGGAAGTGATACAACACCCCCTTCGGCCCCAATAGGACTTGTTGCCACTTCTGGCGGAGAGACCAGTATTAACCTTGACTGGAATAATAATACAGAGCCTGATCTTGATTATTATCGTGTATATCGAAGTATATCACCTGGATTTATTCCCGATGGATCAACATATCTTGACTCTACTCCCAATAGTTATTATTCAGATACAGGATTGAATCCAGCTACAACCTATTATTACTGTGTGATTGCTGTTGATACAAGCAACAATCCGAGTACCGAATCCTCAGAAGAAAGCGCAACTACGGCTCCAGATACAACACCACCCTCGGCGCCATCAGGACTTGTTGCCACTTCTGGCGGAGAGACCAGTATTAACCTTGACTGGAATAATAATACAGAGCCTGATCTTGATTATTATCGTGTATATCGAAGTATATCACCTGGATTTATTCCCGATGGATCAACATATCTTGACTCTACTCCCAATAGTTATTATTCAGATACAGGATTGAATCCAGCTACAACCTATTATTACTGTGTGATTGCTGTTGATACAAGCAACAATCCGAGTAC
>CAZGJX010000221.1:0-3029 GCA_964525635.1 uncultured archaeon | reverse complement strand
TTGCTAGCTCAAGGCTAAAAAAGGCAAGATAAATGAATTACATAGATAATGTTATGAAAAAAGAGAAAGTAAAAGAATTAACATTAGTTAGTTCTCTATAATGAGTTATCTTTGATAAATTCAAATAATTCATCAATACTAGTATATGCTAAACCTGTAACCGTATCAGCAGCACCATAATAGATCGCAATCCGACCTGTATCAGAATCTGTTAGTGCAGAGCAGGGAAAAACTACGTTTGGAGTATCTCCAATACATTCATATATTTTTTGAGGAGACATTAAATATGGTTTTGTTCTATAAAGAATTTTCCAAGGTTTTTCAAGATCTAATATTGCAGCTCCCATACTATAAACAAATCCATTACATGAAGTTAAAACGCCATGATATATCAATAACCATCCTTTATTTGTCTCTATGGGTATAGGTCCCGCTCCTACTTTAGTAGATTGCCAACTAATGAGGAGAGGGGCCATTACATGTCTATGATATCCCCAATGGATCATATCAGGACTTTCACTATAAAATATGTCCCCAAAAGGAGTGTGTCCATTATCACTTGGTCTACTTAACATTGCATATTTATTATTAATTTTTCTTGGAAAAAGAACACCATTTCTATTGAATGGTAGAAAAGCATTTTCTAATTGATAAAAATGCTCAAAATCCATTGTATATCCGACTCCAATTGTAGGACCATGATAACCATTACACCAAGTAACATAATATTTATCATCCAGCTTTACGACACGAGGATCATAACCATAAACAAACTTAGAAATCTCAGTATCATCACAAATAAATTCGATTGGATCATTATCTATCTCCCATAAAAATCCATCATCACTAAAACCTCTATGTATTTTCATTTCTCTAGCTGTATTATCTGCTCGAAAAACGCCAGCAAATTTCCCTTTATATGGGATTACGGCACTATTAAATATACTATTTGATGATGGAATTAAATCTCGAGGAATAATAGGATTCTTTTGAGATCTCCATATAACAGACTTACAATCACTCGGACGATCTTCCCAAGGAATATTTGGAAGAGAATTTCCTTTAATATTTATTTTTAAATCATTATTCATTAATCTCGAACTCTTTTATATAATTATATCATATTTCATCAATAGTTAAAATAGCTACTATTTTTGTTTTGTAATATTCTATTTTATCATAAATTCTTTATTATTTGATTAAAAATACGATCATTTTAAATATCTCTTTTTGTTAGATTAAATATGACCAAAGATTATATCCTTTTTGAAGTTAAGGGGCGGACTGCCGTAATAACAATAAATAGGGCAGATAAAGCAAATGCTTTCAATATTGAAATGTTGAAAAAAATGCACGAGATGTTGATTAAAGCGGATATTAATGACAAAGTTAAATGTATTATAATTAAGAGCTCCGAAGAGAAGTATTTTTCTTCTGGTTATGATCTAAATGAAATTCAAACCACTCCTGAAAATGCAATTAAAATGATTGAATGGGGACGAAAGGTCAATGAAACTATACTCTTTATGAAAAAACTAATTATTACCCAAGTTCAAGGAATTGCTATTGGATTTGGTGTCATGGTAATATTAGCTTCTGATTTAAGGATCTTTGCAGATAAACCAAAAGAAGAACTATATTTAAGATTTCCTGAGCTTTCACATTCTATATTCCCACAAACAGGAGGACTATTATTACCACTACTAGCTTTTGGTTTAAGTTATACTAAAAATATACTTTTTTCAACAGATAAAATTGGATTACAGGAATTAAAAAATCTAAATTTTCCAACTCGTATTTTCTCAGTTAAAACTCTCGATACTGAAACATTTTCTTTTGCTAAAAAAATCAGTAAATACAAAAGGGAATTAATATACCTTACAAAATCGGGTTTAATGATTATGAATAAAGTACTAATTAACTCTTGCTTTAATTTGGAAGAAGAATTAGGTAAAATTACTTATGAGAGGAAGAAAACTGGTAAAGAATTAGATACTTTCATTAAAGATTTATATGAAAGATATCAATGAATTAGAAAAAGCTAGTTAGATTTTTAATAACCAATTAATCAAATTTAAAATATATTTCCTCAATCTGAGAACCAATAATTTCGATATTATCTAAATTACTAATACCAATACCTCTTTCTTCAGCAATACCAAGATATTTTGGATGATACCCGATAATAGCACTTCCAACTGAATCAACTGCAACTGGATCTTCACCTGCAACAATAATATTCACCTTTATTGGAGATCCTCCGATTTCATAACCATTTGAGCCAATAATACCATCAATTATATTAAATTTCACCTTATCTCTGAAAAATGAAGCTAAATCTACGATCTTTTGATGAATTTTTGAATGCATTATTTCTTTAGGTAAGAGAAATCCCATTAGATTCTTCATACATAATGTAGTTTCTGCCATACTATGGGTTTTTTAGAGAGGGAACGGAAATAATACAACTTGCATCTAAAGCTGTCTTTGCTATATTAATAGACTCTAATGCTAAAGGATTACTTATTTTAATACCATCTATACGTCTATCAGTATTTAAATTGGATATTATTATTCCATATTTTTCTAACTTAAAAACATCATTTATTTCCATTGTAAAACTTGTAGTATTTGACATTCCACCATCTATGATAACAATTTTATTAGGACTAATATTTGCTTCATTTATAAGATATTGAACAATTCCTTCTAATGTATCTGTTGATGTCACATTTCCCGTATCTGAAAGATCACTACAAACCCAGTTGGGATTTATGAGTATCTTGTTTTCTAAATTTGTAATAATTTTGTTTAAAGGAATCCTTTTTAAAGCTTTAATGATTATATCTTGATTAGAATCTCCAGATTTCCGCTTGATAATATATACTTTTGAGTTCATTTTTTATTATTATCTTTTATTTTGAATAGAGATATATTTTTTTCCATTATATCCTTTAATATTTTCAAATTGGAATATTTATAACGCATTATATTTTTAAGGTTTTTTCATGTCATTTCTTTTTTATCAC
>CAZGJX010000220.1:0-3448 GCA_964525635.1 uncultured archaeon | reverse complement strand
ACACCTGAACCTAAATCATTCAATGGAAGGTAGAAAGTATTATTTGAAAAAATTTTTCTAATAGTAATAGATTCTTGGAATACAAGTTCACTATATTTATCATCAATACATTTATTAATAAATTCTGCCACAACGTATATGTATTCCTTTTTTCATGATTAAATTTTTAAAAAAATGAATCTTATTTTCTAATTCCTGTATTCTTTTTGTATTATTAGGAATAAATATTACTAGCTTTGATAATATGTGTTCAAAATTTTTAAAATATTGTTATGATTTAACATTGTAATCAATTTATGATCACTTTATACAAAACTTTTTTTCCATGGAAAATTAGGTTTTTTTAATGAAAAATAGGTGCAAAATAACTGTTTCACGATTATATATTTCAAATATCCCTTTTATATTTTCATGATATTTTTTCAAACATAAATATAATTTTAATATTTTTAAAATCAGTATATATAAATTTAAGTTGTTTTATTGTTTAATAAAAGTCCTTTAGTTAAGGAAGGAGCAAACATATTAAAAGAAAGTGAAATGATCTAATTTATGGATGAAATTAAAGGGATCCTTCTCGCTGAAATTGTAGGAAAGGGAACCCGATCTGAAGGCCCAAAGTATTATATTAAACCTATAGATGACTATGCAAATAGATGGGAGAATATCCTTGTTAGAAAAAAAACTCAGTTATGGGAGATTGATCCTGTATTGAATAAATTTATTGATAAAAAAGTCTTGGTCCTTGGAGAGATTATTGAAACTAAAAGTACAATTACTGTTGACTATGAAATAATACAAGAATTAAAATGAGATTTATTCAAGAATAAGATATATAAATCAAGGAGATAAAAATTAAATTAAATATATTTTTTAATTTGTTAAAATATCTGTTATTGAAATTTAAAGTAAATCCTCATTATATTCATGGAAATAGGTGATATATCATGGTAAAAATGCCAGATGATATAGAAGATATTATTAATAATGAAACTAAAAGGGGAAATAAAATTATTCCCTTTTTAGGATCGGCAGCTTCGCTTTTTGAACCTACAAATTTACCTAGCTGGAATAATTTTATAAAAAAGATCTTATCATCATTGGAAAGAAAATTACCTAAGGAATTAAAAATTGAATTAACAGACAAAGTACTCAATCTTATTTGGCAAGGGAACATTCCCGCTTATGAAATAACAGAAATAATTGCCAAAAGACTTGGGATAGAATATTTGAAAGTAATAAATTCTCTTGCAGGACACCAATCTAATGAGTTTCATGAATGGATCGTAGAAGGTATGATTCAACGTAAATTTCCCATAATAATTACCACGAATTTTGATAACAATGTAGAACAATTATTGATAAATCATGGTTTAAAACCAGTATATTTAACTGGAAACACTGAAAAGGATAAAATAATGTTGGATCTTCAATTGAAAGAGAAAAAAACGGATAATTGCCTTAATGTTGTAATTGTAGATAATGTAGATGCTTTTAAATTTTTAGCAAAAAATACTGGTTGGATTGGATTACCTAATCACACATTTATTTTAAAGGTACATGGAGATGCATTATATCCTAATACATGTGTTGATACAATGGCACAGAGATTACAAGGTTTATCTTCATCAGTGGGGCATATTTTATCTGTTTTATTACAACAATATCCATTTTTCTTTCTCGGTTTTGGGGGAGGAGATCTAGAAACTGGATTAAATTATTTACGTTTAGAATCAGAAAGAGATCTCGCAAATATATATTGGTTAATTAGAAAACAGGATCCAATTCCACAAATATTCAAAAAAATTGAAACCCGATTAGGTGGTAGTTTTAAGATTATAAAAGGTTCAATTCCAGGAAAGATATCACAAATTAATCCCTCTTTAGAAAAAATGATTAATGATTGGGCAGATAAAATTGGTGAGTTCTGGGCAAGTTTGGTATTATTAGATCTTTCACAGAAAACAGGTATGGAATCTGAACATAAATCAATATTCAATAATTTATCTTTAATATATGGTATACCGAAAATGACACAGTTAATCATAGATAAATCATCTTCTTATAACCTTAATTATTCGAAATATATTTTTAAACAAATTAAACTCCAAAAAGAAAATTCAAAAAGTTCATTATATCAACTAGAGATCTCAAAATCAATTACAAATGCTATAACTGAATTTAGAAATAACAGTATCAAAAATGCGATTAATGAAATTAAAAATGCAATTCTTTTAACTAGAAAATATTATGAAGATCTAAGAAAATATCCGGATTCCTGGATACCCACAGCAATTTATGGTATTTTTCTTTATTCTCTAAATGAAATTAATTATTCTAAAATATTTCTTGATGATGCAAAGGATATTGCTAATTTAATAGGTAGTCAAGTGGGACAGAATTTTATGAATAATATTTATGAAATTATAGAATTTTCGAAATTAAATGAAAATTTCAATAAAAGAAAAGATATTGATAATAACGAATTCATTTATTCACCTCCAGATGAAAATGATATCTTGATTAGCATTCCTGCATTTGATAATGTTGGAGAATTTTTTGAAGGGATTCCCGAATCTATATATCTCAAAGCAGAACTTAATCGAGGATTATTAGTTGGAGATAAACTTGTCTTAACTCCTAATTTTTTATTAAATTCTCGGGTTTTTATCACTGAGATTTTATTTACAGATGATCAACTAAATAAAGAGTATTTATATTTTATTCGACCCTTATTACCGCGTATTCAAAATATTTATAAAAATGGTAAAAAAATACAATTAAATCTTATTGAAAGTGAAGATCCTATCTTAATCTATAGGGAGGAATGTCAAGTAAACAATAAAGGCTTTTTCCATGAAAAAATTGATATTAAGTATTTTAATAAGATTAATGATTTTTATAAAAAACATCGAGAACTTATTTATTGGTATGATTTTAATGTTATAGCAGGATTTTATGGAAATAGAACTAAATCTATCTTAGAAAATCCAATTCCAAAGGAAATATTTCCCCAAGAATTACAAGAGAAAGCAAACGAGATTAAATCTATCATGTTAGATTATGTCAAAGTATGTCTTGAAAAAGATGATTTAACCCGGACTTTACTCTATCAATTTAGCAATTTATTTAGATATCCAACAAGTAATGAAGATTTTAGGGAAGTAATTAACAAATTAGTTGATAATAATGATCAAAATCATAAATTTTCAAAGGAAATATTAGAATTAATTGATAAAAGGAAAATCTTAGTATCTCAACCTTGGAATAATAGTGAAATTATGAAATTATTTTCTGATGCTGCATATATAACCAATCTTCCTATTGCTTTTGGGTTTTCTCTTACTTTAAATGAAGATGAGAAAAATCATTATAAATTAATAGAAAATGTGCTAAAAAAAGAAAAAAAACTCCTTGCGAACTAAAGTTCGCTTCTAATCACAAAACT
>CAZGJX010000219.1:0-3492 GCA_964525635.1 uncultured archaeon | reverse complement strand
ACTAGTTTCCATTTTTAGTTTCTCAATTGGGGTGTTAAGTATAGGAATTATTAATATTTGCTATGTATTTTTAACTAGTATTGGTATAATGAATTGTTATTTGGAAATTAAAAATAATAGAATTAGATTTAAAAATAAAACAAAATAAATTCAGTTGTATTTTTAATGTTAAAATTACCCAAGTGTAAAATTACAGTTCTTAAAAGAACAATAAATAAAGATTTAATTGAAGAATATGCAGAGGATTCCTTTAAGAATATAAATCGTTGTGAATGTTTTAAGGATGGTCAAGAAATCATATATGATCCAAATTCTGCTTCAGTACCAGATAATTTCTGTCACTGGGCTTGGGCAGATATTCGTAAAGATATCAATATGATCGCATTAGGAGGGAATGAACCTGGAATGAAGAAAGAGGGGATTACAATAACAGGATGTACTGATTGGTTTAGACCTGTTATTTTTAAAATTGAGAGAATGGAATAGATTTAAAATATTAGAATATCAAAGAAACTAAATATTATATTTTTTAGTAAAGAAAAAAAGAAATCAGATAATAAAGGATTAGATATGATATTTGGGAAAATTGAAGCTGAAATAAATGTTATTGGATGTGGTATTGGATGTGGTTCAGGAGATTCTAGTATGGAATTAGCAAAGTTAACCAAAGTTGAATTAATTGGAATCGATATTGATCAAGAGTGTTTAGGTAAATTCAATAAAAAAATAAAATCAAAAAACTTATCAGTGCGAGAATAGCAAACTGTCCTTTCACTTTAGTTTTCCATTAAAAAAATCTTCTTTTCCATGAAAAAAAAAACCACACTTATTTCTAACAATATTATCAGAGATATGAAATTGAGATGATATATATCTTTTTGAGATGGCATCTTATGTATTATATATAAATCACTATTATTATATTTTAAATATTAAATTAAGAGAAATAATCAAATTCTAAATTCACTTTAAATTTTTAAATCTATACTGAAAAATAAAATATTTGTAATAACTTATATAAATTCTTAAGTTCTATAATGTCACCTATATAACTCAATCAAAATAATGAATTTCCAAAATCAAAAATAAAATTAATTAAATATAATTACTTTAATAATTAAGATTTATAGTCTAATAATTCACTCTTATAATTAAAATAATAAATAACAATAATAGAAAAAAACTTAATTGTTGTTTTATCCTATTAAATATCATATATTTTTTCAGGTGATTAATTTTAAATGATTAGACATTTAAAAATAAAGAATTTTAGAAGCTTAGAAAATTTTGAAATTGATTTTCAAAAACAATTTCATGCAATCATTGGAAGGAATAATTCTGGAAAAAGTAATCTGATAGAAGCAATCAACTTCATTTCTAAATTAGCTAAAAGACTAGAATTATTTAATATTATAGATAGTATGGGAGGTTTCAATCAAATCTTATATTTTGGTGCGGATGAAAAAAGAATAAGTTTTGAAGTTGAAATTGAAAGTAAAAATGATATATTTCTTTATGAATTTGAGTTCTCAGATAAAACTATATTAAGAGAAAGGTTATTATTAAATAATAATCCTCAGTTAGAAATTATTAATAAAGAAAAAGGAAAAGTTTTTGATTATATTGAAAATACATTTAAAGAATTCTCTTTTTATCCAAATAACCTTGCAATAAACCAATTATGGGATAAAGAAAGATATAAATCCATAAGAAAATTCTCTAAAATTTTAAACAAATTTAAAATTTATAAGTTTATTCCCCCTATGATGAGAGAAACAACTCAAGCAAGAAAAGAGTTTGATGCAGAAATGTATGGACAAAAAATAGTTCAAGTATTACATTCAATTCTTTCTACGGATTATAGAACATATCAAGAAATAGTGGAGATAATGAAAACAATATTTGATGAGATCGATGAGATTCATTCTACTATTGATGAAAGAGGATTAACTAATATAGAAATCTTAGAAAAAGGATTTGAAAAGCCTTTTAATATAAATCAGATTTCAGATGGGATATTAAAATTTTTAGGTATATTATCAGTTATTAAATTAGAAAAAAAATATTCTTTATTCTGTTTTGAAGAACCAGAATTATACTTACATCCATATTTACTTGATAAATTAATAGATTTACTAAAAGAATTAAATACTCAAGTATTAATCACGACTCACTCCCCTCAAATATTAGATATCTTAGATCCAAATGATTTAATAATTATAATTAAAAGAAAAGGGCATTCATTTTGTCAAAAGCTTCCAACAAAGCCAGAAATCCTTAAAAAATTGAAAGATGATGGATTTTTATTAGGTGAACTGTGGACTATGGGTGAATTTGATAATGCCTAAAAAGATAAGAATTTTATGTGAAGGTATTAGTGATCAAGATTCATTAAAAGAAATATTTAAAAAAGAATCTATAAAACAGAAAATTGTGCAATTAAAATCAAGAGAACGTTTATTGAAGAAAGTAAATCAATACATAGATAACTATAAAGAACTTGTTGATAAATTTATTATAATAGTTGATTCTCATTGTACTGATCCTTCAAAAACATATCAAAAAGTATATGATAATATCTTAGATCAAAATAAGGATAAAATAGAAATTCATATTATTAAACATGCACTTGAAAATTGGTTTTTATTAGAAGAAAACGCAATAAAAGAAAGATTTAAAATTAAATTTAAAAGTATTCCTAATGTAGATGAAATTTGTAGACCAGATGAAACTTTAAAGGAATTAATAAGAAAATCTGGTAGGTTAAGATATCAAAAATCAATTCATGCTAAAGCTATTTCTGAACTATTAGATACTGAAGAGCTAAAAAGGAAAAGCAAAAATTTTGATAAATTTATTAAATTAGTTATCAATTCTCAAATAGATGATTAAGATTAAAATATATTAGATAAATACTACAAATCTCATTTGGATTTGAATTTCTCTTACATTTAGAACAATATTCTTTAAATATAGGGAGGACCATCATATTATTATCTAAGATAATAATACCATTTTCTTCTCTAGTTATACGAAATCGTCAAATATTCTATTTTTTAATGTAATTAAATATATCTTTTCTAACAATATTTCTTAATTCCTTCCTATTAGGATTAGAATTTAGATAATTTATGATCTCTATATAGTCATTAATTTCAATAGCACCATATCTTATAAGAGAAAGAGGTAATTTTGATACCTCTTGAGATGGTTCAATGGGTTTTAAGGCAAAAATAATTTTGTTTTGAGACTTTGCAAAATTTACTTCATGTTTTGTTCCACTTTTTAGATTTCCTTCTATTATTAGAGATGCATTAGATAATGCACGGATAATCCTATTTCTATTAATTAAATTATATGGAGTACTTTTTTGGTTTATATCAAACTCTGAAATTATGGCTCCTCCTTTTTTAATAATATCATTAGCAAGATTCTTATGTTCTATTGGAAATATATTATCCACACCTGATCCTAAAACTGCAATTGTCTTTC
>CAZGJX010000218.1:0-3505 GCA_964525635.1 uncultured archaeon | reverse complement strand
TCATCTGAGTCAATTAATTCTCTTTGTATGTACTATTACTTGTATTTATGTAGGGATATTATTTTCAAGAGGAAGTACATCTCTTTCAAATTAAATTATTTTTTTATACACTTTTTATTTTAAAAATAAAACTTAAATATGAATGATCAAAAACTTATATAACTCCAAAAAAAATTTTTAAATATGGCGAAAAAAAAATGTATAATAATGCAGAAGATTCACAGACTTATTATGAACAAAAAATTATGGATTTATCAACAGAAATCATAAACTTAAAAAAAAAAATAAAAGAACTCCACTCTACTAGTGAAAAGAAAGATAAACAAATCGATAGATTAAATAATGAAAATACTCAAATAAGGGCTCAACTTCATAAATTACAATTATCTTCAAGCACAGGCCACCTCACTACTCCAAACGTAATACCTCAATCAAAAAATGTGTCACAAGATCAGCCAGCGGCAATAATCCCACAATACTATCCAAATCAACAAATGGTCTCTCCTGACTCTTATGATACCTCTTCAAGCATAAAGAAAAGGGAATGTCCAAAATGTGGTGCGATCGGATTTGCTATTAAAGAATTTGAGGATAAAACAAGGATAATTAGCTATATTCCACGACGTATATATGCAATGAAGAGAGTTTGTACAAAATGTAAACATGAATTTTAGATTTCTATAGCTGAAACCATTAAATCGGTTTAATAATTAATTTCAATATAAGTTTAAATGAGATTGATTTTTCTGAAAATCAGTAAAATGATTTGTTTTTAATGTTTTAACTTTAAGAAAATTAGATAAATAAGAATAAAACTTAAATATTAATGATCAAAAAGTTAAGTAACTCTATAAAAAATATTATAATTGGCGAAGATTTATGTATCAAAATGCAGAAAATATAAAATCATATTACGAAAATCAAATAAGAGAATTACAAGATCTTTTTTTGCAATATCGAAATTATATGCAAGGGCTTGAATCTCAAATTAAAATAAAAGATAGACAAATTAGTAGTTTACAAAGTGAGATTTCTCAATTAAAATCACAACTTCAACAATTTGGACAAACACCTAGTAACCCATATAACAATCCTCCTCAGGTAAGATCCCGTACAATAGAATCATCTCCTCTTCAAAACACCTACGCAAATCAGTCTAATCTCTCCAGTCCACAAATGGTAACTATTGATGATTACAATAACGGAGCAAGAGTAAATAAAAGGAAATGTCCTATATGTGGTGCGATGGGATTTGCAATTAAGGAATTTGAGGATAAAACACGGATAATTAGTTATATTCCCCGACGTATTTATGCGATGAAAAAGGTTTGTACTAAATGTTTTAATGAATTTTAAAAATCATAATCCTTTTATATCAACTTAAAAAGTTTGTGAGAAAAATAAAAACGGGATAAGGAAGTTATAGTTCAATTTATTTTTAGGTATTTAACTGTGTGATATTCTTTCAGATAAAATTATTATTCTTTCTTACTTAAAATAAGTAAAAAAAAATGTTTATAATTTTAAAAAGCTATTCCCAATCAATTTTTAAAGAATCAGCTTTAGTATTACAAAAATCAAGTATGATCTTAATACTTTGAAGTGTTGTATAATAAAGATATTTTATTTTTTCTTTAAAATCATTAATCAATGGAATATCTTTTTCATTGAGGATGAAGAAATTATCAATTAAAATATAAAATTTATCTTTAAAGTTTAGATTATGATGGACTTTATTATTTATAAAGAATTCTCCTAATTGAAAAAATAGTTGTTTTTGTTTTTCTTCTGGATAAGAATTAAGTATGTCTAAATGCTGTGGAGATAACTTGGTTAATGTTTGCATTTCAATGCAATTCTTATTATTTTGTTTAATAACTAAAAATGGTCTTCCTTTTGGATGTGGATAAAGAAATCTATAACCGAATTCCAATTTTGGGTCATTTATTGTTTCTTTTAATTGACCAATATTTTCAATATAATTCTTTATTAAAATATCTAGTGAATCTGCCATGTTAGGTACTATTATTTTTCTGATTTTTATTCATTTAAATTAATTTTTGTTAATATAACTATTTGTTGTATTTTTATAATAAATATAATAAAATCTTATTAAATCATCAATCCCATACTCTTATTCAGTTTAAATTTAATTTTTCTTCAAGTCAATATTCATATATCGAACTAATGTAGATTTTGTAATTTCAGAAATGTCGGAGAGTTCTTGTTTAGAAAAATTTGGAGTATAATATGTTGGATTTTTCAAATGTTTGATGTAATATTTTTTAATGTTCTCAAACTTTTTTAAAGGTAATTCTGTATGGGCAAGTATTTCATCAATAATTTTACCTGGGGCTCTACATAAATCTTCATATTTCACAATTAAGGTTGCCTCTTTAAATTTTTTATTATTATCAAGAGATTTAGCAATGAAATCATATATAGAACACCAATAATGCGCCCATCCTTTTACATAAGTTTTTTTATTCTGCCAAAATTTACGAATTCTCTGAATTTCGTCTGTATTATCCACATTAATACAAACGCGATTATGTCCAAATTCATGATGACCAATAATCATTGACCAATCAATTATTAGTGGATTAAAATGTTCTAATTCTATAAAAAGTTTAGTTTGTTTAATTAATGAGGCAACATGATTAATTGGATTACGAATTACAAGTAAAAATCTTAAGTCGGGAAAAAGGCGGAGTAAATATTCAATTCTTGTTATATTATAATTATTCTTAGCTAGATATCGATAACTATTTTGATTTATCATCAACTTTCGAATATGATCTCTATAAAAACTATCAAATTTTTCATTAGAAACGTTTTTATCTAAAATGTTTGATTGATTTTCATCATGAATATTAATGAAGAATTTTTGCCATAACATTTCCTCTACGGCTTCTGGACTTTCACGTGTAACGAATATTCCATCTTTATGGAGGCGTTCAACAGGTTTTAAGTAGATATTTGTTTTACTTGCTATAAAACTAAGCAAATGAGGAAAATATGGAGCAAGCATATGTTTATATCGATGTGATGCTATATCTGGATGTTTACTCAACATTTCAAGGATAATAGTTGTTCCAGAACGAACCAGTCCTGTAATATATATTGGGCGATCAATTTTTATCTTATTAATTTCTTTACGTAATGTTATAGTTTCCAATTTGGCAAGTAGTAATGAAACTGATCTAAATTTATCAAAAAATTTAGCTATAGCATATCCAGGATATCCCATTAACGGGAAATAAAACTTTTGTTTTATTTCAGAACTCTTATTTATTTTCTTCATTAGTTAATGCATTTTTACTTTTATTAAATCTACTTATTACAACATTTTATACTTTTTAAAACCAAAATAATTTTCCTATTTAAAAGTTAAAATAAGAATAATTAATATTTTATCATTGCTAATGCGAGAAAATCCATTCCTTTAGGGCAATGTCATTAAGTTAAGAAAACATTTTATTACCTTTTCAAATGATGTTATTAT
>CAZGJX010000217.1:0-3525 GCA_964525635.1 uncultured archaeon | reverse complement strand
ATCGTATTATAAAAGAAAGTAATATGGAGGTATATAAGAATTATAGGACACTAAGCAAATTTAAATGAAATAAATAATATTCTTATCTATATTAAATACTATTTAAATAACTTCTTCTTCATAATAAATTAATTTGATAATTATTGGATTGGATCCAAAATATTTTTTGATAATGATGAGATTAATTTAAAAGAATAAGAAGCCGAAAAGTGTATAAAAATTTTGAAAATACTTTATATAAATCCTTCTCGAATTAGTGCAGGGCTTGATTACGTTATAAAGGGCCCTCCTATGAGCCTTATAACAATTGCTGCTATGGTCCCTGACCATGAGGCAACTTTATTAGATTTTAAAATTCATAAATATAATGAAAAAAAATTTAGAAGAGTATTAAATCAACATGATGTTGTTGCTATCACAAGTATGACTCCGCAAATATCGAATGCTTTTGAAGTCGCAAATATAGCAAAAGAACAAGGTTGCACGACTATAATAGGAGGATATCAGCCTACATTAACACCAGATTTTGTTGCTAATAATCCTTCAATTGATTATAGTATAAGAGGAGAAGGAGAGCATACATTTCATGAATTAATAAACTTTATCGATGGAAATAAGAAAAATATATCTTTAAAAAATATTGATGGGCTTTCTTATAAAAATGATGAGGGAAAAGTGATTCATAATAAAGAACGACGATTAGAGTCCAATTTAGATAATTTTCCCTTTCCTAGAAGAGATCTTTTAGAAGACAAAAAATATATATATTTAGGAGCAAGAGTTGCTCAGCTTGAATCTTCAAGAGGATGTCCCCATTCATGTAAATTTTGTTGTATAGCAAAAATGTGGGGTAATTCATCACAACATATTACTTATAGAACAAAAAGTCTAAAAAGAGTTATGCAAGAAATCTATGATATTGATTGGGACAATGATTTTATATTTTTCTGTGAAGATAATTTTTCAATTAAAGTAAAACGTACGAAAGAGATACTTGAAACAATCATTCGTTCGGGTGTTCCAAATAAAATGTATTTTAGTTGTCAATCAAGAGTAGATACGTTATACAGGAATCCTTGGTTAATTGATTTAATGGATAAAGCAGGTATGAGACAAGTATTTCTAGGGGTTGAATCAGTTCATCAACAAAGTCTAAATGCGATGAATAAAAGAAATACTACACCAAATATGACTCGAAAAGTTGTAAATATGCTTCAAGATAGGGGTATTTCTATATTTGGAGGCGTAATTATTGGTTTTCCGGGAGAAACTAAAACTATGGTACGACAAACTATTCAATATGCAAAATCTTTAAAAATGACATGTGTTCAATTTACACCCATTACAGCATTTCCAGGTACAGAATTTTATGAGGAGATGAAACAGGAAGGTAGAATTACTACTAATAATTATGAACATTATGATTTGTTCCATTCAATGATGAATACAGATAAATTAACAAGTATTGAAATGTATAAATTAGTTGTGGAGGCCTATTCTGCATATTATCTTAGTGGAGATTGGTTAAAATTAGTTGCACTACGCTATTGTAATCCTTTTGGTAAATTTAATTGGATGGGATTAAAAATACCTACATTTATTAGTAAAGTAGTTAAAAACGGTTTTAAAATGATGCGTTCTCAAGGATTTAACTCCACTAAAATATCAAAAGAACTTAAAAATCTTGAAAAGAGAGCAACAATGTATCATAAATCAACTGGCAGAAGATATGAAATAGAAAATGACCTCCCAATAGTATCTATTCAAAAAGAAATGATTTCTATCTCACCTCAAGAAAAAAAAATTACTTCTTAGTTCTTATTCTTCAATTCAAATGAATATTTTAGTAGCTTCCAAAATCATTTTATAAATTGATTTATCTCTCTCTTTTATAGTTATTGAAAAAAAATTTTATATCATTTTAAATATCACTCAAATAATATTGACCTTTTTATGTTTTCTAATAAAAACATAGATAATTGAACATAAATAGAAAAAAACAAGTTGATAGAGAAAATGAGTAATCATTTGGAAACTCCAAAAATTTCAGAAAAAAGATATAGTTATAAGAAATTAGACCAACAAATGGAAATATCCCTATATTCTGCAGATAAAAAAGTAATGCAAAGGAAAAAATATGAATTAATCTCAGAATTAATTAGAGATTTATTCAAATATAGAGGAAAACAAGAATGTTTTAAGACAATATCTAATTTAATCATTTCAGCTTTAATATCATTTGATGAAAACTCACCAATAGATATCTATAATATCGATGAAGATATAAATGAGGAAATGAATGAAGATTGTAAAAATATATTAGAAAGAGAACTATTTAGACTCTCAAGTGAACTTCCAAACTGAAATACACCAATTATTATAATAAAAATAAGGTTTTAAATTAATTAAATAAAATTCGAACCATTTAATTTCTCTAATCTATTTGAATCATATTAACTTATCAATGATTATTTTTGCTACTTTTTCACCTGATAGTAACATACCTCCAAAGATAGGTCCCATTCTTTGACCTCCTGAGCAAGCATTTGCTGCCATACCCGCAACATATAGTCCTGGATAGATTTCTTTTGTTGTGTCTAATAGAATTTTTTCTCCTATTTCAGCATTCATAGGTAATTCACCTTCAATTTTACCGGATGGAGTGTTTAATTTTGCTCCAGGTATTTTTCTTAGTACCACATTAACAACAGACGCATCATGTCCAGTTGTGTCTAATAAACACTTGCATTGAAAAGTCATTGGATCAACATGTAAATTTGCCATTTCAACAGAGCTCCAGTTAATTACAGCTCCACAAACTTTAAGATCTTTATTAATCTTTACATCTTCTACTGAAATTAAATTAAAGATTTTTACTCCGGCATCAATTGCTCCAGATGTTAATTTTGCCACAGATTCGATAGCATCAGCTGTATAATAATTTGGTCGAAATTCTTTTGTCTTTATCATATATATCTCCATTAGTCGTTTTGCATCTTCTTGAACAACAATATTATTGAACATCATGCCTCCTCCAAGCATTCCCCCACCAATTGATAATTTTCTTTCAAATATTACTGTTTTAAGATTAGCTTCTGCTAAAAATTTCGAAGCGACTAATCCAGAAGGGCCTGCTCCCCCGATTATTACATCGACATTTAAATTATCGACTAATTCTTTCATATAGGATTCAATAATTGCTTGTGTTATAATAGTTTCATCTAACATTTAATCAGCTTATAAAAACTTTTTAAATCTAAATATAATTTTAATCTATTTTGATAGATAATGCATTTTTAGATAAAATAATAATTTTTCCCTTTCATTAATAAAGTAAATTATAAAGAAATATGAGATTTTTTCATTAATAACGTTTGAAATAGCTATAATAATTTAATAAATCATAGGAAAAAAAAATGAAGTATGAAAAGAAGAATATACAATATGAAGAATTAGAAAAAGAAATAATTGAATTGAGGGTATTTTAGAATTTAGGTAGTGAATCTAAAATTAAAAATCATTCAA
>CAZGJX010000216.1:0-3531 GCA_964525635.1 uncultured archaeon | reverse complement strand
TTTATTTCAGGAAAGGAGGGGATGTTTAACAATTATAGGACACTAAGTAAATTTGTATTATTACAAAAAAAAAACACTATAAATCCTAATTTTTATTAAAAAACAAATTCTATCATAGTATATGACTATAATCAAAATGAGCACAGAGAAAGGAGAGATAAATCTTAATTTATTTGATGATGACGCTCCAATGACTATTGCTAGTTTTCTTTATCTAGTAAATCAGGGATTTTATGATGGTCTTATTTTTCATAGAGTTATTGAAAATTTTATGATTCAAGGTGGTGATCCTTTAGGGAAAGGAACAGGAGGTCCAAAAAGTAAAGGAATTAATTCTTTTCCATATAAAGATAAACAAATCAATTATCCATTTGCTGATGAATTTAAATCTGGAAAAGTTTTTAATAAACCGGGAATCTTAGCTATGGCAAATGCAGGTTCAAATACTAATGGATCACAATTTTTCATTACCCATGTTCCAACTACTTGGTTAAATAACAAACATACAATATTTGGAGAGGTTATTAGTAGTAAGGATCAAGAAGTTGTAGATTCCATCCAACAAGGGGATAAAATTATAAAAATTAGTATTGTATAACATTTTTTATTATTAATTTTCTTTTTTTTTTGATTTATTATATAGGATTAGTTTATTCTTCTAAATAACACAAATATTAATGTTTAGATAATATTTTTTAAAGAGTACTTTTGTATTAATTTTAGGTATAAAAAAAAAATAAGACAATAATGTATAAATTAGAATAAAATATGGATCAAAATACTAAAGATTTAATTGATATTGTTGAGGAAAAAGATCACAATTATACTCAACTAGAAAAAACAATAGAGTCTTTAAAGGAAGAAACAACAAGGTTAAAATTCACAATAAGGGAACAAAAGAGATTAATAGATTCACAGGAAAGTAAAATTCCTGAAAAAGAAGAAGATATACCTACGGATATAAAAATTTTAAAAGATTTAATTATTAATCAGAGAGAAGAAATAAATGCGAAGGATAATGAAATTTCAGCTTTAAAAAACCAAATCGATAAAACAGAATTTATAACAAAAGATGATGGAGATATATTTTCCGAATCAGCATACAAAGAAGAATTATTTGAAGCGAATAACAAAATTACAAAATTATCTAAAGAATTAGAAAGATATAATAAAGAAATAGAATCTTTAACGCAAAAAATAGATGATTTCCAATCTAATAATGCTTTAGAACAAGTATCAGAAGAATTAACTAAAACAAAACAAGAAATGGAAAATTATAAGACAAAAAATGAAGATTTAGAAGGACACATAAATTATTTACAAAATGAATTAGATAAAACCAATTTAGACTTAAGTGAGAATATCGATACTTCTGAAATTATTGATGGAATTCTAAAAGATATTGAAGAAGAAAGAAAAATTACAGAAGAAAAAATAAAAAATTATGAAGAAAAAATCATTGAATTAGAAAATGAGATTAATTTAAAAGATAATGAATTAAATCAATTAATTGAAAAAAGTATGAAACTAGAAAATGATTTTTCTCAATTAAAGGATCAGACAAACAAGGAACAAGCGGAAGATTCTCCAATCGAAAGTGATCTTACATCAAAAATAATAAAAGAATTAGAAGAGGAAGTATCAGAACTAAAGAATAAACTAATAAATGTTGAGCCAAAAGATAATATTGAATCAGATAAATTCAAATCAGAACATTTGGATTTAGAGAATTTACCAAAATATTATCAACTGCTTTTTTTTGAAAATTTACTATCAAATTTACCAGAAGAAAATAGAAATAACATAATTGATTCTCTTATTAGAAACTTAAGAAGCAATAATTCAGAAATTAGGAGATTTGCTGTAAAAATATTGAGAAATATTAAAAGTCCGAAAATCTTAAGTGTTCTTAAAGATTTTACCAATGATACCGATTGGTTAATTAGATTTTATACAGTTAAAGCATTGACTGAATTTAAAGATGTGGAAGGTTTAGATGAAATTATGAATCAATTCCTGAAGGATAATGATGTTGATGTAAGGGAAATTGCTAAAAATTATTTTATCGAAAGAAAATCTTAATTCTTTTTATCATTATCTATTTCAATATTATAACTTTCTTATGTTTTAATACAAATATTTATTAAAGTCTTATTTTATTCAAATAATTTAATATAATTCCTTAAATTTTATGTTTTAAAAAATTATGAAAATCGCAGTTTCAGGAAAAGGTGGAGTTGGAAAAACTTTAGTTGCAGGTACATTAGCACGATTATTTGCTAAAAATGGATACAATGTGCTTGCTATTGATAATGATTCAGCCATGAATTTAAGCTATACTTTAGGAATCAGTAATGACATAAAAAAAAAAATAGTCCCTATATCAGAAATGAAATCTCTTATAAAGGAGCGAGTAACTCTTAATGGAGTAGGTCCAGGAGTATATAATATTAATCCAAAGGTCTCAGATATTCCAGATAAATATAAAGTTTCAGGTCCAGATGGAGTAAAATTACTTGTTATAGGATCTATAGAAGAACCTTCGACTGGATGTTTATGTCCTGAAAATGCCTTAATTAGAACCTTATTATATAATTTATTTGTAAAAAGGGATGAAATAATTATTGTGGATTTTGAAGCAGGATTAGAACATATGGGACGTGGTACTGCTAAAGGAATAGATGTAATGTTAGTAATAACTGAACCATCTCTTAAATCTTTAGAATTATGTTCAAAAATCATTCAATTATCAAAAAAACTAGGAATCATCAATATTTATCTTATTGCTAATAAAATAATCAATAATTCTCAATTAGATGTAATTAATCAAAAAATAAAAAATTGGGAAGTACCACTTTATCAAAAAATTCCTCATGATATAGAAATTGGGAAAGCAGATTTAAAAGGGATCTCTCCTATAGATTTCAATCCAAATTCAATAGCTATAAGAGCAATTATCTCTCTTTATAATAAATTATTTCAATTAAAACAAGAAATTTTTGATTTATAATAAATCTGAAATCTCAAGATTCTGATTTTCTGCTATTTCTTTCCACTGATCAATAGCTTCTAATGCATCTTTTTCATTCATTATTTCTATAGCATACCCTGCATGTACTATTACATATTTTCCAACTTCTGGATTTTGTATTAAAGCAATAATTATTTGTTGTTTAACACCATTAAAATCAACTAAAGCAGAGTTTCCATTTATTTCTAAAATTTTTCCAGGTATAGCTAAACACATAATGATCATTTACTAACTAAATTTTTCTTAACAAAAATAATGTATTTCAAAAAATAAAACTATTTCTTTTATGAAATTTAATTTATGAATAATTTATTCCTGATTAATCTAGTAGCATAAAAAAAATAGGTTTTTAAAAAATAATTTATAAAAGAAAACTCATTCAATAAATTTAGTTTAAATAACTCGAACAAATTTTTTTTATACTAATTTTAAAAAAGAATTATTTTACTAACTTAACTTATGCGTTTTTTATTTTTTAAGTTTTCTATTCTTTCATTTCC
>CAZGJX010000215.1:0-3576 GCA_964525635.1 uncultured archaeon | reverse complement strand
ATGCACCAACTACACTTTAGAAATTGCGTTATAAAAATGCAAGTATTTTAAAAGCATACAAAATAAATTAAGTTGTCGAACTTTAGATATATGAGTCCATATTTTAATTGTAAAAATTGTTATTATAAGTGGTATAAATATTACTTTATTTATAGGAAAGGGCATGTTTCATGCCCATCTTGTGGGTCTAATCTGATAAAAAGAAGATTTCTTATATTTGGAATTCTTATAATTCTACTTGATTTATTTGATTAAGATAATTATTTGGGAGACATTGAATATCTTAATCTTATTTATAATATCAGCATTAAAATTATTCTATCTAAAAAATCATTATTTTTATTTTATAACATCAAATTTAAATTCGAGAATATTTTAAATTTGGAAAATATTTATTGTTTTCTGTATTTTTCTTCATAAGTTTAAATTAATAATTAATATTTTCTAAACAATGTGAATAAAAATGGGAAAATTAGCTAGAAAAGTCGCTATAGTTGGCGCGGGTATGTCTAAATTTGGGGCACATTATCCAAAGAAACGTAATCCAGATCTATGGGTTGATGCATGGTTAGATGCTGTAGAGAGGACTGATAACGGAATAGAGCCAAAAGATATTGATGCTTGCTATGTAGGGAATTTTACTTCAGACTTATTCAATCATCAGGGACATTTAGCACCTCAAATGGCAGATTTAGTGGGATTAACTCCTAAACCTGCATCTCGATTCGAAGGTGCTTGTGCAAGTAGTGGTATTGCTTTAAGACAAGCTGTCCTTAGCATTGCTTCAGGTGTTCATGATGTTATTGCTGTTGCTGGAGTAGAATGTATGACAGAACAACCTACTGTTAAAGTTACTGATGCTTTAGCAGCAGCTTCTGATGCTCTTTTTGAATATCCTGCTGGAGCAACCTTTCCTGGTCTATATGCCACTGTTGCTACAGCTCATTTTAAGGAATTTGGTACAACTTCAGAAGATTTAATGAGAGTTGCGATAAAAAATCATGAAAATGGTGCTGAAAATCCTTATGCACAAATGCAACAATCAATTAAACAAATAATGGAGAGCAAAAAAGCAAGATATGAACAACAGGGGAAAGAAATTCCTGACTGGAAAGATGAGTTTGACTTCCTAAAAAGTCCTTCCAATATTATGATTGCATATCCATTAACTCTTTTTGACTGTTCATTAGTAACTGATGGTGCAGCGTGTCTTTTTGTGGCAGCAGAAAATATAGCTAAGAAATTTACTGATACACCTATCTGGATAGAAGGTACTGGACAAGGTAGTGATGCATTATCTTTACACGATAGAAAGTCTCTTACAACATTTAGAGCTACTAAAGAAGCAGCTAGACAAGCTTATGAAATGGCAGGATTGGGTCCTAAAGATATTCAAATAGCAGAAGTTCATGATTGTTTCACAATCGCAGAAATTCTAGCAATGGAAGATTTAGGATTTTATGAGAAAGGAAAAGCTGTTGAAGCAATAAGGAATGGAGAAACTAAAAGAGATGGAAAATTACCTATTAATGCATCAGGTGGGCTAAAATCTAAAGGACATCCTGTTGGAGCTACAGGTGCAGCTCATGTTGTAGAAATATTTAAACAATTACGCGGAATAGCAGAAAGAAATAGACAAATAAAATCCACGCCTGAGATCGCACTTACGCACAATTTAGGGGGATCTGGCGGAACTTGTGTGGTTAATATTTACAGAATATAAATCTACGATAAAATAATTAACCAAAAGTCATTTTTTTTATTTAATCTTAAATATTTAAATAATTTTATTTTTTATTTCAATATCTATAATATCCTTTGCTTCAGGTATTAATCTTAGATTTTCAATTATCCCATTAAACCAATTGAACATAATATAATCCTTAAAATCATTCAAACTAGGGTTATACTTCCAGCTTGGAATATATCCTCTGGGTCTTAATCCTACATTGTAAAATAACTGCTGAATGGATGGTTTATACGCAGAGACAAGTACTTCACAATATCGAACCTTGAGAGTATAGATCAAAATCTTAAGTTTCCAAACAAATACAAATAATTCCTCCAATGAATTAACCTTATATTCTGTTTTCTCTAAATTGTTCACACGTGGAGTATACAAAAACTTAAAGTAAGCATCTGAATCATCAAACGAAAATATAATGGTGTAATAATCAAACCTTAACTTCTGAACCGATATATTTATCTTCTTTTTTAAATTTTTCACTCTTTCCAAATCCAAATCTAAATCGGGTTTACATACATCTACCTTTCCAAGATCATATCGCTTATTTGAATAATCAAAACATCTCTTAACTTCGGGAATAATTCTTGGAGTTTTAGTATTCCTGCATTCCCTCAATACTCTCGAATCATAAGTAATCTGCATTAAATCGGACTCTACCCGATTGAAAAACATATCCTTATTGGGCAATAACGCAATGGGTTTAATCCCACATACATTCGCTAAATACTGCGAACTTGTATGAAAAGTCCGATTTTCGCAATACCAAATATAAATCTTATCCTTAAGTTGGCTCCAAATCCCGATCATGCTTCCTATAAGTGCTTTCATAGAATCAACTACTCCCTGATATTTAGGAGGGACGTTGAATCCCCGCATATATCCCCGTTTATTTTTAAAATCTAAATAATATGTAAAGCATCCGAGAGTATTATAGGTATCTGGATGGCGGAATAGCAACCAGCGATAATTAGGATTCTGGACCATTCTTCTTACTTCATTAACGTTTTCTATCTCTTTGTAAGGATAAGTCCCTTTATAAATATCAAGATAGATATCAACAATAGTCTTAGCATCATGTGGTTGGGCAAGTTGTACAATAGGACTGATCACTTTATACCTATTCCTTTTAATTAAATCAAAAGGAAGACTCATACCAGTTGATATATCTTGATTTATGATATTTTGAAAAGGTATTAAAAACTTATTGACTGATTCGGCAAATAGATCATGACTTGAAATTAGGGTTTTATATTCTACAACCATATTTTTTACCTTAAATTTGATATCTAATTCAAATTGCGACTAAAATAATATGAGTCTATTTAAAGAAAAATATAAAATAGCAATGCAAGAAGTTTTTCTTTAAATACAAGAAAATAATAATAAATTGATTGCTATTATGAATGTTATAATAAATATCTTGGATCTAAATATCGAGAATTCAAGAAAATATCACTACCCCCATTGTGGTTGTACTGATATATGTGAATATAATGATTCCATTGATTGTCCGAAATGCAGAAAAGAATTTGAGAAACAAGATTGTGGAGAATTAGATGATGAGAATATTATCTCGATAGAAGAGAAATTATTTATAACGCATTAAATATTTAATCATAACAACAATTTCTCACTTATTTAATTGGTTGTATTAATGAGATAAAAATGATTAGAATGAGTGATTATTAATTGCGTCATATATAGTTTTTTTTGATGCATTTCTCTGTGAAACATAGAATTTATTTACTTTTCTTTTCCTTTTTAGAAAAAAATAGAAGAAAAACTCCTTGCGAACTAAAGTTCGCTTCTAATCACAAAACTTTTTTTCT
>CAZGJX010000214.1:0-3627 GCA_964525635.1 uncultured archaeon | reverse complement strand
ACGAAGAGAGTTGAAAAAGTATATTATTCTTCATTCATTTATAAAAATACCCGAAAAAATTATAATTCTCTTATTTTTTTATTGAGTTTTTCGTCTATTTATCACATAGGTGATATATTAATATATCAAAAATATCGTAAAAGGACAGTTTTGCTAAACCCACTCTAATGAATGATAACAGACATATCATTAAAATATAAGATTATTAATTAATAAAATAACAGATTTTAATAGGAAATCTAAATTTTCTAATAATATTTAAAAGAAAGAACATCAATTGATTCCAATTTTAAAGATTTATAAATTGTATATTTTATCAGAAAATTCTTAAATAGAATGATAAAAGAATTCAGTTTTGCTCAGAAAATAATCCACAGTAATTTAAAAGACTCTTATTATTTATAATAATCTGGATATAAAAATATAATAATTTAACATTGATTATTAAATTAGATTAATTAAGATGACTGTAAGTGTATCTGATTTGTATCTTATCTTATTTTATAACATAAAAGGTATAGGGGTTAAAAAATTAGAAGAAATTTATAAAAAATTTGGAAATTTCCAAATAGCATATAATGCTCCATTTGATGATTTTAAAGGATTGTTTAAAGATGAAAAGTTACTCTCCAATATTAATGAATTTTTAAATAATCGAGATAATATTATCGAAAAGGTAAAAAAGACTAATGAACTTTTAAAAAAGAAAAGTATTAGATATATCTCTTATTTTAATAAAAATTACCCATTATCATTACGAGACATAGAAAATCCTCCTATTGGTTTATATATTAAAGGAGAATTAATCTTTAATGAATTGAAAAAAAGTGTATCTATTATTGGAACTCGTGATCCTTCATTTTATGGTCATCTTAAAGCAAGAAAGATCTCAAAAGGATTAGCTAAGAAAGGTTATATAATTATAAGTGGATTAGCAAGAGGTATAGATATTGAATCTCATATCGGTGCTCTTGAAGGAGGCGGAAAGACAATTGCAGTTTTAGGATCAGGTGTGGATAATATATTTCCAATAGAACACAAAAATCTTGCTAATGATATTATTAACAATGGAGGAGCCATAATTTCAGAGTCGGATATCAACCAAAAAAGTACTCCATATAACTTAATTAATAGAAATAGGATTATCAGTGCATTATCTGAAGCATCTCTAATTATAGAAGGAAATCTAAAAAGTGGAACAAATCATGAAGTAAATTTTGCAAAAGCACAAAATAAACGTATTTTTGCCTTAAAACCAATAGAACCATCTCGAGAGGTATCGAAATTATCTCTTTCTCTTATAAGAAATGGTGCTATTGAAATAATTAATCATATGGAGATCATAAATTATCTAAATTCTAATCCTAATAGGAAGGAATTAAGAAATATTGTTAGAAAAGATATATTTGATTACATAAAAAATTAGAATATTTGATAATTTTTTTAGTACATTATAAACCAAATTTATTTCTAAACCCTACTAATTGGGAAGACTGATCTGTAAAGTTAAGTAGATCAATCATTAAGGCTTTAAAATATGATAAATAATTAATAAGTCTGCTAAAGTTGAGTTTAATAATGATTTTCTCATAATTCTTTATTGAATATTCTTTACCAACTTTGTTGGATATGTCTTCCATAATTAATTTTTCATAGGATATCTCATTAGGATCTTGAATAGACTCTTCTAATTTATCTAAATCAAAACGATCTATAATTTCTCTCTTGAAAGTTTCATCAGTAATACCTAATTCATCAAAGACAAGATTAATATTTGGAAGAAAGATAACATCACCACCTTGTTTTAAAGTATGAATAAGAAAACGATCTTTGTAGTTAGAATTTCTGATGTTTGGATGGAGTCTCTCAACTTCACTATAAATATCATCTCTTAGTGAATTTAGGTTAGAATGGTCTAATCCTCTACAATTATTAGGATGAAAATCAGGTAAGAAGATGCAAATGAAATTAGGATCATTCATCACCATTATTGCATGTCTCTTTAATTGTTCTGGGCTAAGAAGTATTGATTTTATCCCTAGATCTCTAATCTCAATTTCAACATTAAGAAAGAAGTTACTATATTTTTTAATAATACGTTCTTCAAGAAAAAATTTCTCAGGTTGACCTTCAACAAGCACCTTTATATTCAATCGATGGTCTATCATTATAAATCCCCTTGATTATAAAGAATTTGATCGATGAGTAGAAACAATTATATTCTTTTCAACATCTTTAAGATCATTTATAGTCTCAACTAATGATTTTTCATCTGATAATCTAATAACACTTGTATGTAAACCTTTTCTCTTAAAATAAAAGATATTTTCTATTTTAAAACTTCTAAGGCTCTCAGAATCATGGGTGATGTATATCACCTGTGCTTTATCACTCGATGTTTTTGAGAAGTCTATTATAAATTTTCTGATTGTTGGATGAAAACCATTTTCAGGTTCATCAAGCATTATCAAAGGTGGTTTTTTTTCATTAAATAATATAGCTAAATAACAAAGTAGTCTAATTATTCCATCAGAAGCCCATTTAATCGGGAAAAGTATTGATTTTGGCCATCCTTTTTCTGAAAATAAGATCTCTCCACTCCCCTTAATTTCTGACATTTTTAATCTCAATTCGTTAAAATTTTCTATTAACCGTTTTAGCCAATTTCCAATAT
Source organism: uncultured archaeon (assembly GCA_964525635.1). Lineage (GTDB taxonomy): Archaea > Asgardarchaeota > Lokiarchaeia > Sigyniarchaeales > SOKP01 > JAFGOA01. The sequence goes on along the minus strand of CAZGJX010000214.1, from coordinate 953 downwards.
CCTCAAAAATATCTTTTTGTTGAAGATTGATGTTTAATAATACAGAGATTAAATTCTTAAAATCTTCAGAAAGAATTAAATCATTTGATATTTCATTGAATTCAACAATTTCTTTCTTAATATATCGATTAGAATCATAAAACCTTATTTTATCCCAGTAATCATAAAATCTTTCAAAAAGAAGAAAATGTATATTTTTTCCATTATTCTGTTCACATAAAAATTTCAAAATACTTCTGGATAAATAAGAACCATCTTTTTGAAATTGAGTTTGTGAATCCCCTAATCCTAAGCCTTTAAAACGGATTTTTCCTTTAATATTTGGATAGTATACCTCAGTTTCTAATGAACCTTTAAAAAAAACCTCTGATTTTTCAAGATGATGTATTATAAAGGTATCATTTGCCCATATAATATTAGAATTTGGTTCACGAGAGATACTTGCTTCATAATCATATAAATATCCTCCAATAATAATCTTAAATTTTATAAAAAGTGGTTCATTTTGTCCGATACTTATTGCATTTTCTAAAAAATTTTTTACATAAGTATTGTTATTTTCTTTTTCACTAAAAAATTTCATTAACTCTCTGAAAAAAATAAAAAACTCTGCTATTGAAGACTTACCAGATGAATTTGGACCAACAAATACATTATATTTTTCAAATTCTATTTTTAAATAATCAAATAGCTTATAGTTCTTTAGTTCTAATAAAACAATTTTACTCGAGATCATATTCATTTAATAGTATAATGCAATATATATTAATAAAATATTATGATTAAAATTTTATAAATCCAGTGATGTATGATTATATAATAAAAAAATATTACTAATTAAATCCTTGAATAGAATTATTAATATCCCCCATTTTTACCAATTTAGCTGGAAAATTAAACAATCTTCAATATTTTTTTCATGGAAAAAAGTCTTTTTTTAATGGAAAATCGAA
>CAZGJX010000213.1:0-3688 GCA_964525635.1 uncultured archaeon | reverse complement strand
AATAGAAATATAAGATATTAGATTATTAGAGACATCAAGAGATATTAGATTTTTGTTTAAATTCAAATTTTCAATTTGGGTGATTTGATTTTTATGTAAATCTAAAGATTTTAATTGAATTAGATTAGATAATCCTTCAATTTTTTTAATTTGGTTTTTGAATAAATTCAAACTTTCCAAATTAGATAATTTTTCTAAATGTTCAATTTTCGTTATATAATTAGTTTCAAGGTCTAATCCCTTAAGATTAGATAATGATCATAATCCTTGAATTTTTTCTAATTGATTTTGTCCTAAATACAATCTCTTAAGATTTTCTAATTTTTCCAATCCTTTAATTTTAGTAATATTATTTTTGACAAGTAATAATTCTGATAAAGAAGAAAGATGTTCTAAATTTTCAATTTCATTGATTTTATTGGAACTTAAATTTAAAACAGAAAGAATTCTTAGATGCTTTAAATGTTTTATTTTATTAATCTTCGTATTACAAATTCTTATATATTCAACATTGGAATGGTCTTGAAAATTCTCTAATTCTGATATACTCTCTAATTCTTTATCATCTATACTTAATTCATATAAGTTGTTTGAATTTTTGTAAATAGGATATTCAATATTATTAAATTTAATTGATTTTTTATCTATTTTAATCACAATAATATATATTTAGATATAAAATAGAAGATTTATTTATTTAATTTTATGGTTAATGATAATAAATTGGAAATTTGTTCATAAGGGGTACTATTTAATAATTAGTATTATTTTTATGGTTTTAAGAATAAGATTCTACACCCCTATTGATGATGGTGAATCTTAAATAAATTTAGAGGATTATAGATCAGAAGTATTTAATTTAGAAAAAGAATTAAAGACTTGGAAAGATGATGATTATAAATATTCACTTTATTAATAGATATATTAGAACAATTTTAAAAATAGGTATATTTTTTGTATTTTTTTTCTAAATTGAAGATTTCATTTGGTCAAAATTCCTTATTTCATGGAAAAAGTCAGGATTTTAATGTAAATTATTCGTGAAAGACTGGTATTACTTATATTCACTTTATATATTTATAGATTGTAAAGTGGGGGTATTACTACAGTTATTATTGATAATATTATCGTAAAATAACTGTTTTGCTAGGCTCACTTAAATAAAGCTAAACTTTAATTCCATTAATTACATATCTCTGAACCGGGATTATGAATACTTTAACACCATTTTCCTAGCTTTGGTGAGTATTATAATGAATCTTCAATTGATACTTCCAATTTCTTATTATAATTATTAATAATATTGCTTTTTCTGTCAAAATTAATAGAAATGATTTCTATTCCATTAGATAAATTTTAGATATTGAATAACTTGAATATAATTTCTTATGTAACTTCATTTCAAATAAATTTCTCAATTATCTCAGATTAAAAGTTTAAGAAATCAAAGAAATCTTATATATATTTTTAAATTATATAACTTCGGATTAAAGATTGAATTTTATAATATGAAATCAAAATAACTTTTTTTTAGAATTTCGAATAATGGAAAAGTTCAAAATTAATGATTATATTACGCTTAAACAGGAAGAAGGTAAAACAAATATATATATTGCTGGAACATTATTTACTCAGGGTAGATCTCTATTAGTAGGACTAGAAATTCTAAAAAGAAAAAATCCTTTCATTAATTAAGAATGATCAAAAGAGAATAGATTCTCCAAATAAAAATAAAGAATATAATATTTAAGTATCAAATATAGCAAAAAACTCTTCATTTAAAAGGATTAAGATCTAACATAAAAATTGATTTCTAATATTCTTAACTTTGACATGGGTTAAACTAATTTCTATTATATAGATATTTTCCTTTATAATAATTAAAACAATAATAATTCTTAAAATAATTAGTACAACTTATAAAATTATTTGAAGTGTTAAGAGATTTTGAGATAAATATTTAAAATGAAGTTATCAGAACCAATAGTAAAAGAAATTTCATCAATAAAGGTGATATCTAAAGAAGAGATTGGAATATCTAAAAAGAAATTTCAAAATATAATAATTGAACTCGTTCAACAAGTAATGCAACCTTCTAATATGCAAAAAGGAATTCATATTGCAGGATCACCAATGTATATGAATGTAAATGGAGAACAGAACCCTAAAGAAATAAAATTTGAGATCTGTTTTCCCGTGTCTGGGATTCCAACTGTAGAGAAAGGATTTTCTATAAAAGATATTCCTGCAGGAAAAGTTGCTTCACTTATAATGAAAGGATCATATGAAAATTTTACTGCTGAAGGGTACAGTAAGTTATATCAATTTATTGGACAAAATAATTATAACATAAAAGGACCTTTACGTGAAATATATATGAGCAATCCTAATGATACACCTTTAGAAGAGGCTATTACAGAATTACAAGTACCTATTGAATAATCTAACTTAGTTTAAATCTAAAAATAAATATTAAATCTTTTTTTTTTATGTTAATTAGTTAAATATTTTTCTAAAACAATGAATCTTTCTAAAATTACAATAAGTAATTTCTCACTTATGACTCATTTAACAACAAGAGCATTAAGATTGTATGATCAAAAAGGCCTTTTAATACCTGGTTATAAAGATCCAATATCAAAATATAGATATTATACAATAAATCAAATTGAAAAAGAATTAAAAATAAAGATGCTCGTGAATATTGGATTTAAGCTTAATGAAATTCCTAAATTATTAAATGCTGCAGAATTAGGTGATACTGAAACACTAGAAGACTATTTTTCAAGAAAATTGACAGAAACACAACTAGAAATCCAACGTTTAAGGAAAATTGAAGAATTCCTAAAGACTAAAGAAAATTCACTTAGTCTATTTTATTCAAGAACTACAGAACCAATTATTAAGGAAATTCAAAAAATGAGAATAATAAGTCTTAGAAGAACTGGTAGTTATGAAGTAATTAAAGAACCAATTCTTGAGTTATTTAATGAGATTTTGTTTCCTATGAATCAGAATAACCATGTAAAGATTTCAGGGCCGATAATGTTAATATGTTATGATAAGGAATATAAAGAATCTGAATCAGATATAGAGGTTGCAATTCCAATTCAGGGAAAAATTCAGATTCAATCAGAAGATATTGAATTAAAAATACTTCCAAAAGGAAAGGTAATATCAGTATTATACACAGGACCTTATGATGAAATCCATCCTGCATACACAAGAATTCATAAATTTTGTTTGGAAAATAATTTAAAAATCAAAAATTATTGTTTAGAATTATACTTAAATAATCCTGAAAATACACCTACAAAAGAATTATTAACAGAAATCCAAATTCCTCTAGAAATTGAAAAATAAGAAGATTAATGGAATTTGTGATACATTTATTAATTTTATTTACAAATACTAAAATAATTTACATTGAATAAATGGAAAAATTACAGAATTAATTAGATAGATTTAAAATTAATGAGGATATTGATTATTATCTAATATGGACTGCTTTTACAAATAAATCTTATAAAGAAATAGAATATAATGCCATAAGATGATAAAAGATTAAAATTATTTGGTTTTATACATATTAAGTATATATAAGTTTTGTGAGTTTAATAGTAGAGTTGATAAAAAAAAACTATATATAGTATGTATTACATATTTACATATATGAGAACAAATATAA
>CAZGJX010000212.1:3504-3780 GCA_964525635.1 uncultured archaeon | reverse complement strand
AATTATCAAAAGAAATTAGAGCAGAAATATTAAAAAAATAAATATTTCAATATAAAAGTAATTTAAGTGTTAAATTTTCAATAGTGAAAACCTTTATTTTTTTTTTTATATTAGACCTTTTTCAAACAGAATAAGTAGATTCACTAAAAATAATACAAATATAATATTAGCCAAGTGTTATTATAATATTCTATAGTAAGAAATATTCATAAGATGTCAATAAAATACGAAAATGCAATAAAGAAATTAATAAAAGAATTACCTTTTATTGTTTCA
>CAZGJX010000212.1:0-3494 GCA_964525635.1 uncultured archaeon | reverse complement strand
GAGAGGGAAGAATCGAATAATAATATTAATAATTGAGGAAAAAGATAATAACTTTTATTCTACGGAAAATTGGAATATTAAGATCGATATTGGAAAAATTATTTACATATGGTTGTCAAAGAAACATCATTCTATTTTAATAGATGGAGATAAGTATCAAATACGGCAATCTACGAGCGATAGATTTATTGCAACTTCTTTGAAAGGAACGGGTCATATTATTGGAGTTAAGGCCCATGAGAGAAGAATATTTGTTCTAATTGAACCAGACGGTATAATACCATTTACAACTAGTGAATTAGTAAAGATTTTAGGAAAATTTGCCTTTAACAACCCATATAAGGACGAGGAGACGAAATTGAGCATTAAAAACCAAGTAAGTGGAAAATTTTCATCTCCATTGGTAAATAAAAATAGAAATAAAACCAAGGGTGAGAACAACCCACAAGATAAAGAAGATGAAATTTCCTTCACTGCTCGTTTGATGGCTTATTATCGTGCACAAGAGTTAAAGAGAAAAAAACCTATAATTATTGATCTTTTCTCAGAGCGTCTTGCTGGTAATTTATCATCATTTATGGATTCTCATGTTCGCTATTCAGAAATGGATTACCCAATTGTTCGTTCGTATTTCATCGAGAAAAATCTATTAACTCCATGGTGTATTTCAAGAACAAAATCTCAAATAATTCTTTTAGGAGCTGGATTAGATACACGCGCATATCGATTTAAACCATTTAAAATAAACTCACATACTATTTTTGAGGTTGATTTCCCAAATATAATCAAATATAAGGAAGATATTTTACATGATGAAAAATCCTTTTGTAATCTTATACGATTACCATTAGATCTTTCTAATTCGGAGTGGACATCAATGCTATTAAAAAAAGGATATTCTGTGGATCTTCCCACATTCTGGATTTTAGAAGGACTAGTTTATTATTTAGGTAAAGATAATGCATCATCTCTAATTGCTAAAACCGCTGAGATGAGTAGTAAAAAGAGTCAGATATTTGTGGATATAATGCATCAATCGAGATGGTTTCCTACCGTTAATGGTTTATATAATAAGACTAACGATCCTATTTTAAAACATTTAAAGTGGGGACTCGATATAAAATTAGTTCCTTCGTTTTTTACAAATATAGGTTGGGATGTGTCATGTTCTTATGCCGATGATTACGACCAAGGAAGAAATGTGGGGCAAAAAGCAATGATATTTATTCATGGTATAAGAATTTAAGCTTTATTTAAAAATAATACAATCAGATATTTTTAATCTCTTTTTCAATCCTCCAAAATTCAAACTATTTATAGGATACTTTCCAGATTATTTTCGAAAGTTTTTTTTTAAAAATATATTTTTTTATGTATTTTTATGATATTTTATAATCTGAATATTATATTCTATTTTTAAAGATTTTATTTCTTAGCACTAATGAAAATCCGAAGCATATTGATTCCTAATTCATTTAAATTAAATTTAAAATATATTTTGCTAAAATCATTTACAAAACCTTCTTTAAGGCTTATAGGTAATATATTTAGGTAAGGTAATAATGCTGCTGCTTTGCAAAAGTTTTTAAATTCATTTATATTGTTAAATTTATATTCAAAGTTAAGAAGATCCGTCACAACTTCATTGAATCCTATATTCTTTAAGATCTTTTTTGTTTCTTTAATAGTAAGAAAACGCCAAGGAAAATTAAAATTATTTTTTATATATTTTCCATATTCTTTTTTACTCGAGGTTTTATCAATTGATTTGAAGAATATTGATTTTTGTTTTACCGCCGTTTGTATCATTATTCTTCCATTTGGTTTCAAAGAATTATATATTAGGTTATACATCAATTCAAGGTTTTTTATCCAATGAATTGCAGAATTAGAGAACACAATATTAAATTTATTTTTAAAATTTAAGTCTATAGCATTCATCTTTATAATTGAAATATTTTCAATACCATATTGAGAGATATTTTTTTTTGCTTTAGCAATCATATCTTCTGAGAGTTCTATAGCTGTTATATTTCCATTTGATATTCTCTTTGCAAGTTCAATCGTTAATAATGCATTTCCACAGCCGATTTCTAAAATTTCATCTGAATCTTTTGGATTTAATCTTTCAATTGCCATTATACCAAGTTTAAACTGTCCTGAAGAAGATCTCTGATATAATTCCGCATCCCATTTAAAGGTTTTATTGGACATATTAATAATGATCTTATGATTTCTAAATTACCTAATTCAACCTAATTAAATAATTTAATGAGGACATCATAGGATATTTTCGTATAAGTTAGAATTTTATCTACTAAATAAAATCAGATATATATGTTTGTGTTGAAAAAGATTTATAGGATATATTAAATTTCTTTTTTAAAGTATTTACTGTCTCTGGAGCAAATCCTGTATAATGGTTATTAACAACAATAAAGATCTCCTTAATATTTGGTTTTTGTATTAATTTGTGAATGTTATTATACAATTGTTCTATCTCCTTCTCTTTAGATAATTGAATTTGATTAAATTTTGTTAATTGACGATTTCCTATAAGTCTTATATAATAAGAACTTTGATTTGGATGATAATAAGGTTTTATTTTATCGATATATGAAGTAACGAGTATTATATTTAGCCTATTAATAAATCGATTTATTATATTCTGTTTAAACCAAGAACTATCTCTTAGTTCAATAGCGTAGTTCTTTTCCTTTGGCAATAAATTTATAATTTGGATTAATTTATTCAAATGTTTCTCTGAATAAATGAACCATGGGGGGAATTGAATTAAGTATTTTTCAATTTTTTCTTCCAATCGTGTGAAATGAGTAAAAAATTGTGAAATAAAATAATTTAATTCATCATTTTTAGCCTCATGAGTAATCTTTCGCCATAGTTTTACAGTAAATCGAAATTTTTCCGGTACTCGCTTATTCCAATTATCTATAATCTCCTTAGAGGGAAGACTGTAGAATGTAGAATTGATTTCTGTAAAATCAAAATATTTTGAATAAAATTCTAAATGCTTAGACACTTCAAGGTTTTTTGGATAAAATACACCTATCCAATCCTTATAATCCCAACCTGCACATCCAATTCTAATTTTTACCATAGAAGTCTATATTAAATACTTAGATGAGAGATATTTAAATCTTCACTATTATAATAATAGTAATTATTAGAAAAGTAGGAAGAATAACAGAAATTTAAGTATTAGATTTATATTATGGTTTCTAAATAAGAGGTAATGGGAAGGTAATGGAATTTACCTTCAAGGTGTTCTCTTTTACTTATTCAATAATAAACGGAGAGAATGTAAAGAGGGAAATTTATGAAAAAATATACCCATTACCTCTAAATTCCTTATAATTATTTATATATTTAAATATAAGTAATAAAAAATTAAGACTAAAAGGTGTGAATTACCATCCCTTAAACAGCAATGTCATTAAGTTAAGCAATCACTTTTTTTTTATACTTCCAAAACC
>CAZGJX010000211.1:542-3784 GCA_964525635.1 uncultured archaeon | reverse complement strand
TGTTATTATAAAAGAAAGTAATATGGAGGTATATAAGAATTATAGGACACTAAGGCAATTGAGGGATCATTATCTATACTTGTTTCTCCAGGGGTTGCTTGAATTTTCGAAGACCAAGTTTTACCATAATCATTAGATTTTTTAAACCAACATTCTGCATTAATGCCAGGTATTGAATCATCACTATAACCAACTAAAATTTCTTTTTCATTTGACTTGTTTATCAGAACAGATATTTCACGATATCCTTTAATTATTGGATCTAGAATCATTTCACTTCCCCAGGAAGAACCTTCATCAATACTTATTTTATAACCTAATGGTCCTTGTCCAAGAGTATTTTTCATATACATCAAATATATTCCATTTGTAGAATTTATATCTACAGCTGGTACAACATCATTTGTAGTAGAGATATTTATTTGAGTTTCATCCTTAAATGTTGCTAAAGTGAAAGAATCAGTCGCATAAGTACATGAAATAAAAATTGTTAAACCAAACAATAAGAACAACCATACTAACAATAAATGTTTATTATATCTCATCTTTAAATCTTCCATGCAATCTTAATAAGTTTTTGCATTGATGTATGCAATATGCTAATTTTATAATATAAATATTATTAAATCTATAACAAAATAAGAATAACCTTTCTCTCTTAGATGTGTTATTATTATTAAAAAACAAAAAGATATGAATAAAATGAAGCCAATTTTCCAGTTTATTGATACTTATAGGTGTTCTATATTTCCTAAATTTTATTTTTTATGGAAGTGGACCCAAATATACAAATAATAATATATTATTATCGCTTTAATTATGTTATATTCAAATTGAGCATACTTACATTGATTTTTGAAATTGTTTTGACTTAGTTAGATATTAATCTTTTTATTTTGTAATTTATTATAAAAATTGATTTATGTATATAATTTAAATCTATAAATCCTCTATTAATTATAATGTATATATTTTTAAATTCATATAATTATGCTAATCTGAGGTGATATTTATTATGAAAAAAGTTGCTATTATAGCTACTAATGGGTATGAAGACCTTGAACTTCATTATCCAAGAATTAGATTAAAAGAAGCAGGATTTCAAGCAGATATTTTAAGCTTAAATAAAAATATAATTAAAGGAAAATATGGGTATCCGATAAAACCAGATCTAAGTATAAAAGAAGCTAAATCTGAAAATTATATTGGACTTATCATACCTGGAGGGACAGCAAATCCAGATTATTTAAGACGAGATTCTAAAGTTTTAGAATTTGTTTCAAAAATGAATGAGGAGAAGAAGCTTATTGGTGCTATATGTCATGCTGGTTGGGTATTAATTTCAGCAAAGATTCTTAAAGATAGACATGCTACTAGTTATTTTGCTATAAAAGATGATATGAAAAATGCGGGTGCAATTTTTATAGATTCAGAGGTAGTAATAGATGAAAATTTAATTACGTCTAGAACTCCCAATGATTTACCAGCATTCATGAAAGCAATATTAGATTTCTTAGGAAAAAAAAAAGATAATGTATAAATTAAAATTCAGTTTTTAATCTTTAAAGTCCAAGAAGCAGTTTTATTTCAGAAATATGTTCTTGCTCATCCATAATTACATGTCTAAGATTATGTTCTAATTGATAGTATTCATATTTTAATTCATCTCTTGTTTCCTTAAGTTCTTTCATAATTTCTGAATAAAAATCTACTGCTTCTTTTTCATCTTTTAGATTTGTTTCTAAAATATTGTTTATACCATCTGCTGGATGAGTAGTAGCAATTTCCATGGAAGGAATTCCCCCTAAATATCCTCCAAGCATTTCTCTAAAGATATCTTCATGTTCTTTCTCATCGCTAGCTATTTCTTTTAGTCGAGCAATAATTGATGCACTTCCTAATCCACTTACACATTCAACATGAGTTAAATATTGAATTCTTGCAGCATGCTCCATAGTAATTGCTTTATTTATCATAGTTATTAATTTTTCTTTACTCATTTTTTAATCACATCGACTATATTTATTTTAAAATTGAAAATAGTCAAAAAAAAACAATTAATAAATAATTCATAACATTATTTAAATGAATTGTTAAAAAATAGAATTATTCTTAATTAATAAACAAAAATAGAAAAATTAAAATGACAAAATTAAAGCCAAAAGTTTCGATAATTGGTTCTGGAAATGTTGGGATGAGATATGCATATGCTTTAATTATTAATGGCTTCGCTAGAAATCTTGTAATGGTTGATATAAATAAAAGGAAATTAGAAGGAGAAGTTATGGATTTATCTCACGGAGCACCATTTATTTCTCCTGTTGAAATAACTGCGGGAGATTATCCAGATATAGAAGATTCAGATATTGTTGTAATTACAGCAGGTATTGGTCAAAAAGAAGGAGAAACGCGATTAGATCTTGTAAGTAAGAATTATAAATTATTTAAAGAGATAATTCCTAAGATCGTACAATATTCACCAGATTCTATTTATTTGGTTACTTCTAATCCAGTTGATATTTTATCATATGCGACATATATTATTTCAAAAAAACCATCAAATGAAATAATTGGTTCAGGAACTGTATTAGATACAGCCAGATTTAGATATTTGTTGGGAAAACATTGTAATGTTAATGCAAGTAATGTTCATGCATACATTTTAGGAGAACATGGAGATAGTGAATTTGCTATATGGAGTAGATCGATGATTGGTGCAATTTTATTAACGGAATATTGTCCTATGTGTGATAATTATCATGAATGTGATAATGAACATGAACTGAATAATATCTTTACTGAAGTAAAGGATTTAGCATATAAAATAATTGAAAGGAAAGGAGAGACTTCATATGGTATAGGTTTAGCCTTAACAAGAATAACTAAAGGTATTTTAAATGATGAAAATACAATCTTGCCGGTATCAGTATTAATTGAAGATTATTTAGGAATAAATGATGTATATCTCAGTCTTCCAACAATTCTAAATAAAAATGGAATATCTAAGATTTTAAAAATAAAGTTAGATGATGATGAACAAAAGAAATTTATACATTCCGCTGAAACGATTAAATCTATTATAGAGAAGGTTATATAGATAATATGTTACTTTTAAATATTAAAAATTAAAAGGAACATAATTTTTATAAATTTTGATTAATTATATTAATTATGGGTCAATCTCAGATAAGTAGAAAAGCAGAAACCCTATTTGAAACAATTCTGAGCAAGGATAATAATAT
>CAZGJX010000211.1:0-532 GCA_964525635.1 uncultured archaeon | reverse complement strand
TGAAATTACAACAAAAATCCTATAGTACCCAATGTAATCATTTTGTTGCAATCAAACAACTTTTCAGATACACAGGTAAGAATGATGGTAGAGATATAATTAAAGAAGATATCCTCAATCTATTAGAGAGTGATTGGTATAATTCCTTAAAAGAATCATCAAGAAAGGTTATGCTCCATAACATGAGAATGTATCTTAAATTTTCTTTTTCTGATGAAAATGAACAAACTGAACTAGTTGAAATGCTAAGAAATAAAGTTAAAGACTTAAAATTAAATTCAAGAGAAATTACAAAAGAAGACCTTATTAGCAGAGAAGATTTAAATCTTATGCTTAAGATTGCATCACTAAAACATCAAGCTTTAATTAGTGTTTTGTTTGAAGGGGGATTAAGAAAAAGTGAGCTATTGGGAATAAAATTGAGAGATATACAATTTCAAGACAAATTTGCCAAAATTAATGTAAAGATTACTAAAAATAGAAATAGAAGGCAAAAAATTAAACAAATTAAACTATTTGAATCTGTCCCTTA
>CAZGJX010000210.1:0-3786 GCA_964525635.1 uncultured archaeon | reverse complement strand
TAATGCCCCTTTTCCAATGGATACCAATTATATTTTATTTCCCTAACTTCCCCTATTAATAATTCTTCGATTATTGTTGAATTTATAACATTATTATTTTGAAAAAGTATAAGTTCAACAAAAGTTTCATTATTAGCACCTATATTCTCTATTGTAGCAGTAATAATATGATTTTGATTTAATTCTGGGATTTTTGTTGAAGATTCTACAGATACTTTTAAATCATGTTCTAAAGTTTTACATGTAAAGAAGATTGAAAAATCATCTGTATTATTATCTATTCCTTGATAAGAATTATAAAAACTAGTAGATAGTCCATAATTTAATCCACATACATAATAAGAGGAAATATCATTAAAATAATCAAAATTAAATATAATATCACCTGTTTTGTATAAAATTACCTGAAATGAACAGGTTAATTCCCAGTCTTCAGAGTACATATCTGTCCATTGAGCAATCCAATAATCTTCAGTACTCTTACAATATATTTGTGAATTATAATTCTGATTTAATTCTGTCCAAAAGGGTGTGATTAAATAATAATTTTTTTCTATATCAGAAGGTAATTTTATATTTTCAATTGGAGGACCCCAAGGATAAGGATTCATAAAACTAAGATAACCATTTTGTCCAAGATAAACTGATGAGAAATTTTTATCATAGAATGAGAAATTAAAAGGTAAATCAATATTTGTATAATATCCATATTTAGTATCATATTTAAAGTTACATTCTTCTCCATCTGAAGCATCTATCCAATTATATGGATGATCTAAAAACATATAATAGTTTTTTAATGATTCAACTTGAGGTCCTAATTGAAAATCAGTTCTATTGGTAAAATATCCATCAGAACAGTTAAAATAAAATGTATAATCTCCAGGATTTTGTAATGTTGTTGTATAACTATAAATGCATCCATCCATATAATTAGAGTCATAAGGGTCTAATTTTGATAAAGGGTATTGGATTGAATCAATGATAACATTAATAGATTCAGGAGAGTTGTTATCATTATCAATATAATTAACAGAATATTGAAATTCAGTTATGTTTTTATATCCCATATTAGTATTAATTGTTCCTTGAATTAATTTTGGAATATTGTTGTTGGGGGATTCTTCAATGATTAAATCTGTAAATTCTGAAGTTGATACTTTCCATTTATAATCATTACATTCAAAAGAATAATTATGTGCCCCTGGTTGTAGATAAATAAGCAATTGATATGTACAACCATCTGTATAATCTATATCTATATTATTTGTCTTTTCCATAGGATATATATTACCATCTATTATCATATTAACAGATAAAGGTATATTATTATCAAAATCAGTATAAGTAATGCTAAAATTTAGTTCTGTCATTTGATCTTTTAATATAGGAGAAAGATCTAAATTTGTAATAGTTGGCTTATTACTATTTTGTTGAGGATGAAGAGTTGCTAAAGGATCACCAAGTAAATTTAGTTCATAATAAACCCATCTCATACAACCTTGGTTTATATAACCAATATTATCATGTTTAGAATCTTGATTTGCTCTTCCAATCTCACATATATTCTCTCCAAAAATTGCATCAAAAAATTGTCGTTGATATTTTTGAGAAGATCCATCAGTAGTGAAATAATTACCCCAACCATACCGAGAGTTTCCAATAACAGCGAAGGCTCCATGTTGTGTGGTAACGAAATTCTCCGCTATACAATCATAAGAATAATAATTATCAAATCCACGTCCTCTATTATCGAAAGCACCATTATAGCATCCCTGACTATAGAGAAAAAAGAAATGATCATTTGTAAGAGCCTCAACATCATCATTATTTAATTTCATATTATAACTCACACTGCTATGACCCATATGACTAATAATATGAATATCGTCTTCTATTAAAGAACTAATATTTGAAGGTACCCATCCTGATATTAATTGGGAATCTCGATCATATAACGTGTCAATATTATATATATCAGGAAATCCAACTGTGGTATATCCATGAGCATCAGAACCATTGATTATTTCATCCATATAATCACCACCCCATGGTATCCAACCAAGATCTTCACCAACCATGAGTACTTTAGATAAATAAGAATGGGAATCAGATTCATGAAATAGTGTTTTATTTATAAAATTCGACAATTCTTCTTCAGAATCTACAGGAGCACGTCCTATATATAATTCTGCAAAAAGATCATCTTCTCCAGGTTCACCCCAGACATCATCATTATCATCATTCCATGTACCATTGAGAGCAGCATAATATAGATCAGAGGGAATATTATTATCATAATAATTCCCTCCTGTAGCAAATAACCCTCTTGCAGGAATTATAGATTCTCCAGTGCTACCACCATCACCATCTCCTCCAAGTAAAACATATTCGATACCCCATGTTTGATATGCATCTATAATAAAATTTCTAATTCTCTCTTGATTATCTACACCCGTGTAATTAGCATAGATATCCTCAACAGTAACAATGATTGTTTTATAACCAGCAGCTTCCTTACTATTTGCCAGATCTTGAAACGTAAATACTCCTTCAGAATTAAGAAGAGCTTCATTAGTAATTATAAGGTAATCATAAGAATCAGGGTTTAGATATGAAGGTTGAATTCTATTTTGCTGATTTCTCTGAGTATTATAAGAGAGAATAACATCAGGATTATTAATAATATTAAGAACTCTTTCTTGATCTTTTCCTAATCCTCTGAAAAGAGAATTTACATTATTTTTTTGAAATAATTCTAATTGAATATTCATTGTTTTAAAATATGATAGTTCACCTGTGTTTGGAATATATTTTACTGGATATATATTTATTATTAGAATACGATACCCTCTAAAATCATATATACCAACTACATCATATAACATATTAGGAAATTTTTCAAAGGAAGAATATAAATTTTTATCAATAACATATTCAGCAATACTATTTGAACCTATTGGTTTTGGTTCTTGAGCAGCTTTAATATTGAAAGATCCTTCTAAAGTAATGCATTCTCCAACTTTAATATCAATATTTATAATATCATTACCATAGGGCAATAGATATTTTAATGTTAAAAAAGGTATTTTGGGTTTTCCGATTTCTGCTAAGAATCCACATTTGGAAAATTCAACTTGTGAATAACTTTCACCTTTAACATTATCTATATTTCTGATATTAATTTCAGGAATAGAAATCTCATATTCCAAAATATTTGTTCTATCTTTGAAACCATCAATATTATCGTTATCTAATATAATATCTGTTGTTCTGTAGATATAATTGCAGAATGTTATGCTTAAGGGAAAGAAAATAAATATTACTATTATAATAATAGATAATACGTGTTTTTTCTTTATCAATTGGTTTAAATTGATTTTCTTCATTTTTTCTTTAAATATTTTATAAAGGTTTTTATTAACATGGATTAATTATTCTATTTTTATTAAAATAAACTATTATTTAAGTTTTATTCTTCTAAATTTACATTGAACTAATACTCTTCATTTTTTCTCTCAATTACTTTCAGTTTAAATATATCCACTTTTTTAATACTTTGTGCCAAAAATTAAGAGTATTAGCATCAAAAAATTGTCGTTGATAATATTGAGAAGGATCATCAGTAGAGATTATCCATAGAGATGGTCGTTTGTTTAAAATGAAAACAAATTTCATTTTAATTTCTATTTTTCCATGAAAAAAAATGTATTTTCCATGTAAATCACAAAGTGAAACCGAACTTTTACGAAATATTGTAAATATATTAATAATATAAGGATAATA
>CAZGJX010000209.1:0-3799 GCA_964525635.1 uncultured archaeon | reverse complement strand
CGAGGAGTATATCACGAAAAAATCTTTTTACTATCCCTAACTTGTAAACTTAAGAGATATTTAAAAAAAATAAAAGAATCTTGAAAATCTTAATAAAAAATAAAATAGAGAAAAAATAGAATCGTTGATATAAAAAAGGGATAAGTTAAATTATCATCTATTTCTAAATCAATAAAATCCAAAACACCAATAATAATTGCTCCTATAATAGGAAATAAGATAAAGAGGATTAAATTTATTATTTGATAGACTTCCAAAATAAAAAATAAAATTATCCCAGATAAAAAAGCAACTAAAACACCAGAAAATAAACCCTCATATGATTTATTTGTGTTCCTAATCTTTTTCTTTCCATATAATCTACCAATTAAGTTAGCGGCCATATCACCAAATATTGCCATAGTCATAGCAGTACAGATTACTAATGGTCCAATTGGTTGAAATAATCCATATAAGATGATAATAGAAAAACATCCAATTGCCATAGATATTTGAGGACCTAATCTCATATGTTCTTCCTTTTCTCTTAATATTCGATTTACTTTTTTCAATGGATAGAGTGAAGGTTTTATTAATCGTGTAAAGTCTGCGGTCAATAATCCAAGTAATGATATACCTACAAGAAATACAACTAAATATTGAGTAAATATCATATCATCACTCTCAATTGGAAATATTGAATAAAAAATATCAGAAACAATACCTGGGAGGTAATTTAAAATATTTATAAAAATATTTTGTGTCCAAAAACCTAAAGAAAAATAGAATAAAATAATTCCTAATACAACTAGATGAGACAATTTTCTATAAACCTCATATTTTAATGGTAATAAATTTGAGTGAGAATAACCATAGGTGATTATTTCCTCTTTTTTTTTTTTTTGCTTATGGTTTTCATTAAAAATAAAGACTATATAAAGGGGTAAAAAAAAGAGAATAAAAAAAAATATAAGGATGTCGAATGGAAATTCAATAAAATTAATATTAGAAAGGTTTGAGAAATTCGTAATAACAAGGTTAATCGTTAGAGATATAAAAAGCACAAAAAAAATAGCTAAATTATTTTGGTATGCTCCTTTCTCATTTCTTAACTTAGCTATTATTGCTGTATATAGAATCAAAAAACAGCATAAATAAAACAAGCATATTATAATAATTATAAGAGCATTCAATAATTCCAATCTCTCAGAGATTTAATAAGAAAAATCTTTTTTTAAATTTTAACCTTATTATTAAAAAAAAAAAGTAAAGGAAATTTTATGATTAGAATTGGGACTCATCGATATTAGGCATTTCGGGTGAATCTAATGCTTTTTGAATTTCACTAGTAGGTAATTCATAATCTACTAAATTCCCTGTCATAAACTCTTTGTACGCTAATAAATCAAAGAATCCGTGTCCACTGAAATTAAACAATATAATTTTCTTTTCATTATTTTCTTTTGCTATTAATGCCTGATCAATAACCTCTTTTATTGCATGAGCACATTCAGGTGCAGGAAGAATTCCTTCAGCATTTGCAAATTTAAGTCCAGATTCTATTACTTCTGTTTGATGATGCATAACTGGAGTAATGATGTTATTATTAGCTAGAATAGAGATTATGGGCGCAATACCATGATATCTTAATCCTCCTGCATGTATTGGACTAGGAATAAACGTATGACCCAATGTATGCATTTTTACAATTGGTGCTTTTTTTGCAGTATCTCCAAAATCCCATCGATATTCTCCTTTACAAACACTAGGACATGCTCTAGGTTCAACGCCAATTATCTCGATATCAGTACTAATTCCTTGGAGTAAATCTCTTGCAAATGGAATTGCTAATCCTCCAAAGTTTGATCCTCCTCCCATACAACCAATAATAATATCAGGTTTCTCAATGCCGGCTTTCTTTAGTTGTATTTTAGCCTCTTGACCTTCTATTGTTTGATGTAATAAAACAAAATTAACTACACTTCCTAAAGAATATCTAGCTTTATCGTTCCTCAGACTATGTTCAACAGCTTCTGAAATAGCTATTCCTAAACTACCGGGATGATCTGGATTCTTATCATAGAATTGCTTTCCTGCTTCAGTAAGTTTTGAAGGACTTGCATGAACTTCTGCATCATATGCTCTCATTAATATTTTTCTTCCAGGTTTTTGTAAAAAGCTTGCTCGTACCATATATACAATACAATTAATATCAAATAAACTACATCCATAAGCTAATCCCGATCCCCATTGCCCTGCTCCAGTTTCCGTAACAAGTTCTTCAATCCCCTCTTTTTTAGCATAATATGCTTGTGCTAAGGCCGTATTTGGTTTATGAGATCCAGTTGGGGATAAAGACTCATTTTTATAAAATATTTTTATATCTTCACCTTCAATCCCTATTGCTTTTTCTAATCCTAGAGCCCTATGAAGGGGGCTAGGTCTATAGGTTCTAGCATAAATTTCCCGTAATTCGTTCGGAATGGTTATGGTAGGTTCTTGTGAGACTTCTTGTAAAACAAGCTCTTTTGGAAAGATAGCACATGCCATTTCAAAGGGAGCTGGTTTTCCATCCATCGGATTTATTAAAGGAGTCATTGGTGAGGGAAGATCTGGTAAAATATTTACCCACTCCTTAGGAACTTCGTTTGGATTTAATAAAATTCTTGCATTCATGTGATCAACCATATTTTCATACCTCTTATTTTTTTTAATATATCATTTAAGATTGAAATTAAATCTTATTAATATAAATGATCAATCTATATTAATTCATTAATATGTGATTGGATTAAATCTAAAATGAGCTTTCTTTAGAGTAATATTATGTTTAAATGTTAATTTGAAACTTTATCTTCCCTCAAAAATTCGCATTAAATTCCCCGCAGCAACTCTCATTACTTTAACTGTTTTCATAAGTGTGTCTATAACAGTTCCAGCACAAACAATCACTAATTTCCCCGCATTAGTTATAACAACATATCCATCTTCAGCTCTTAATATTATTTCACTTAAATCTTCTTGGAATAATTGTTGAATTGTTGATCGCCCGGTCATAAGTAAAGCTGAAGCCAATCCGCAAAATTGATCCCCGTCTACATGATATTGTGGTAATGCAGAGAAAGCAATTTGATAACCTTCAAAAGAAACAAGAGCAATCGCTTCTATATCTGCGTTTGAAGTAATAAATGTGATTTGTGGACTTATTTTTTCAATATCATCGTTAGTAATTCCTAAATCAGACCCAAACTGCATTCATTATCATTTATTTTTTAATTTTAATATTTAAAGATAATACTCTTATACAAATTAATAAAGTCTATTTAATTTATTTTTTTTTTTTCCAAATATATTTTTACTAAAATAAAAAAAGAGCAACTGATTTTTGTTTTTATAGAAAAATATCTTATTAATCAATGTAGGGATAAATAGAGAAAAAAAATGAATGTTTGGATACTCAATAGTGAAAGTTGAGTAATTTTAGCTTATCAAGCTTATCAAGATTTAATGGCTAAGGAGGATTTAGTTTCAAGTCTATTAACTGTTTTAAATCACTTTACTGTTTTTGAATTTAAACAAGGAATTGAGGGTATCGAAATGGGGGGCTTGAGATGGGTTTATCTGGAAGAAAAAGGTGTTAATCTTTTATTCATTGCAGCAGATAATAAAGCTATATTTAAATGAAAATTACATAAAATAGTTAAATAATATAATTTAGAACATTTAAAGAGATTTTTAATAAAAAAAATAAAACCTAATTTAGGTTATTTATGTTGACATAAGTAATTTCTCATAACTGCATCTTGTTTGGATTTCCATA
>CAZGJX010000208.1:1666-3902 GCA_964525635.1 uncultured archaeon | reverse complement strand
AAATCTAACAATAGATTATTACACAAGTGGAATTAATGATAATTGGGATAGATCCATTAATAAAAAGATTTTCACTTTAGTAAAAGAAATAAATAAATTTGATAATTCATATTTACCTGAATATATTAGACTACCAGGAAGTAAACCAGATTATAGATATATCGTAGGAAAATTCTTTAATTGTAAATTAGGGACAATTGGATCAAAAATATCTAATAAGGAAATTCAAAAAAATGAAATATTCAGAGATATTTATATGCTATCTGGAGATATAGCATTAATTATTGAAAAATATTATATATTAAAAGTCCCTGAATATAAATCCCTTGTTAAAAATATACATCATTTAATTGATGATGAAATAAAAGAATTTCAAGAATATATTAGTTATAGATTAACTGGTGAGGAATTTAATAAAGCTTTAGGTTATCTTAATGATTATGGTCTTATTAAATTAATTGGAGAACCCTATAAAGGTACTAATTCACAAACTGAATTTCAAATACTAGATGAATTTAGATTAAAAGATTATATTACTCAAAGTTCTATAAATTTTCTCTTGGATAAATTATCAATAGTATAGAATTTCCTAGCTTTATTTTATAATTTTTTTTTATTTCATTTCTATTTTTAGACTACCAAAATTAATAAAAAACTCCTTAAATCTCAATTTATACTTAATTTGTTTATCTTCATCATTATAATATTTTTCAACTAAACCCGCTTTTTTAATTCGTTTTAGTGCTTCAAAAATAGATGAACGATATGATATTTTAGTTTTTGTTTTTAATTTTTCATATAATTCTTGATTAGATGCATCCTTATTAGCTAAATACTTCAAAATAAGTAAACAAGTCTTAGAGTTTAACACTTTTCCTAATAAGATAATTTCATCATAATTAGAATCAGACATATAAAAATGTTATAATTTAAATGTCAATAAGGATATGTTTTATATATATTGAATATGTTCAATGGTAATTGAACAATAAACAATAAAAGATGAGAAAAATGAAAAAAGAACTAATTCATATATTAATAGGTTTGTATATTACATTTTGGATTTCAGCATTTGCATTAATCTTTCCGAGATATACTATTGTAACAGAAGTATCAGGAGAAGGGACAACTGAATATCTGTTTTTAGGAATAATTGGATTCTTCATAAATGTTCTATGGGTACATGTGATAATTGTAGATATAATTCTGGTTGTTAGATATTTCAAAATGAAACATAATAGAATTGAAAAATAATTTTTAACTCTATTTTTTTTCTTTAATTCAGGAGTATAATTAATATTCCATATGATTAAATTCTATAATACTAATAAAGGTTAAATTGCTACATTTCTATTTTTAAATCAAATAAATCAAATTTATTTATAGAATTATGTCTAATAAAATAGAATATTTATGTAAAGGTATATTTTGGACTCAGGATTTAACTCCTGAAATGATCCAATTTGAAAAAGAAACTGGTAAAAATGCTATCTTTAATGGTAAAATAACTGGTAATTTTGAATACTGGATGTACTGGAGAAGAGGTAAGAAAAAATCACCCCAAAAGAAAAAATTAGAGAAACCTGAGAAATTAAGTACCAGGGGTTCATCAAAATTATTGAAAAACGAAAAAATATATGAAAATATTGATAATAATGAGATACATAATTTCTTTATTGAATATTTGAATCAACATTGTTATATAAACAAAAGAGGAGTAATGAATAGTTATATAGATAAAAATAAAATAAAACAATACTCAATCAATAGATTTAATGGGGCATTCAATTTTCTAATAAAAAAATATTATAAGATGGGAGTATTAATACCTTGGTCGAAAGCTACTTACAGAATAGATAAAGAAAAGATGAGAAATATTGAAAAGAAACTTGACTAAAGAGATTGAAAAGATTCTGATAAAACATAATAAGGAGTACGCTAAAAGAAAAAAAGAAGAGAAAAAAGAGAAAGAAATTCTGAAACAAAAAGATGAAATGGTAGAATATTTGGATTTGGCTTTGAAACAGAAAATAAAAGAGTTAAAACATAGGATTTTGAAATAGATTGTAAATAGAATCCTAATTATGTTCTTTTGAAATCATAGGATATTAATTTATCATTGATTTCAATGAAAGACAATGATCGAGTTTTAAATTTATTTAAATATAATAAATGATTTAATATAATTAGAAAGTTATTTTATCAAACTCCTTAAAAGGATCTCTTTTTCAAGTTG
>CAZGJX010000208.1:0-1656 GCA_964525635.1 uncultured archaeon | reverse complement strand
TTTTAAAAAAAATTAGTTTAATTTAAGATTAGACAGGTTCTCCTCTTTAAATTTTAATAGAAAGTATTAATAAAGAAAGTATCTTCTTATTATACATGGTATTTAAATATATGTTAGCTCACTCCATCAAGTTCATTTTTGAATATAATAATATAATTGTCCAAATTAGAAGCTACATCAATCATATAGAGGATAGGTAGTGTAAATTAAAAATATTTAAAAATAGAATATTATATAATAAATTATATAAAAACTATATATTAAAAGGAGTTGATAAAATGATAACAATTGAAAACCCAACGACCATTCAGATTAATAAGACTACGCGAGAAAATTTACAAGAGATTAAATTATCTCCACGTCAAACTTATGATGAATTGTTGTTTTACTTAATATCCTTTGTTAAGGATAAAAATTTTAAAAAATATATGTTAAATGAAAAAGAGAAGGAGATCCTGAAAAATGAAAATTATTCAACTAACAAAAGAAAAGATTAATTATGTCCTAATAGATAGAAAGTGCCTATTTTGTAATAAACCAATTGAGTTTGATACTTTATTTGACAAATCAAATCTTTTGATTGTATTTATTGTTCAATGTTTAAAGTGTGGCTGTTTAAAGATATTTAAGAGAGTTAAATCTTTAGAAGAATTAGAATATTATTATAATGAAATTCAAAAAACAACTCTATTAGCTAATCAAAGAAAGAGAGGTTCTGTATAAGCCAAGTGATTACAGAAATAAGTATAATTTTATCTTTTAATAGAATCCCAGAGTTTTTTAAATATCTTCTTTTAACGCTATTATCTAATTTATCTCTAATTATTAAAGGAGGTACTCCTTAAATGTCAAGAAAATCCTCCAAAAAATATCAGAGAAAACATTATATCAAGAAAGGTCATGAAATTGACTATTATCTCAAAGATCTTAGAAAATTAGAAAATGAAATCCATAGAAGTCAGAAATTTAAAAAGAATATCAAAGAAGGTGATGAAAAACAATGACACAGATAGAAACAATGTATAAAATTTTGAATAGAAAGAGAACATATTATTTTAGAAAATGTTTAGAAAATGGCATGAAGGGATATATTGATGCGGGAATTCAAGGAGGGGGAAAAACTACATATGCTACAAGAAAATGTGTTAATGAATTCTGGATAACAATATGCTATATTTCTCAGCATGAAAAATCTGCTGAAATTTACAATGATTTAAGATATAATCCTACAACAATTAATCCCAAACTAAAAATATTTGTTAGAGTTCTAAGTATGTTTGGCAAAAATTTTGAACTTACGGATAATTTAAAAGAAGTATGTTTAGAAGAGTTCCCAGAATATAAGAATGAAAAATATTTATGTTCAGCTTATAAACATGGAGAACAGGGTGAAAGAATTATAGAATTGAGAAAACAAGGTAATTTACCTGAAGGTTATTGTAGATATAGAAAAAAGAAAAATGAAGATTCTACATCAAGTTGTCCTTATAGACATGAATGTTTAAGTATTAAACAGGTACATAAAATAATCAGAAAAATTAAAGGAGAGGAGCTTATGAAATTAGAAAATAAAAAGAACAAAAGTCCAAAAGATATTGAAAAAATTCATCAACTTATTGAAAAACAGAAAAAGATAGATTGGTTAATTTTGCTACC
>CAZGJX010000207.1:2777-3913 GCA_964525635.1 uncultured archaeon | reverse complement strand
CATTTATATTTTTTTAATTCCTCTTCTAAATTTGGTAATGTCATCCCAAACTTTTTAACATAATAGTTTTTATCATTTACAATATTTTTTAAGAAATCGGCTAAATGATGAATAGTTAATAAAGATGCATATTGATTATCTCTCATGTTTGGCTTGAGTCCAATAAGAATTCTTTGAATCTCTTTAATTTGTTTTGATTGTATATATTCAAAGAAAAAATCATCTTCCACATCATACCCACGAGGTAAATTTCCTGGAAAAATAAATATTTCTTTTCCATACAGATGATCTATTTGCTCTTTCGCTCCAGAAACCGTAGCTGTCATAGAGATGTATTTAAATTCTTTTCCTGAAAACTTTTTTAAAAGTGTATTTAAAAGCCCCTCAAAATGAGAATCTATTGTCCCAAATCCCTCCCTTAATAAATGCATTTCATCTTGTATTATTAATGTGGGACCCTCTATAATATCATTAAATGGTGTTGTTATTTTATCACATGATTTAGTATTAGATCTCTTGACTTCACAAGAATCATTTATAGGTGTAAAACCATGATCTTCAGGACATAATGATACTTTTCCCCCAATAAGATTCTTAAATCGTCTATTAAGTGCAACACTTGCTAGTTTATCAACAGTTGATACAATAAGAGAGGGAAGAAATCGATATATTTCCGAATTAGTAAAATATAGATAATAGATATTATTACACATAGGATTAGAACACTTATGATATATCGAGTGCTTTTTTTCATCAACTTCTAATTCTATATTTGCTCCACACAATGGACACAAATCCAATAAAACTCCTTGTATTTGTTTACCTTTTCCCTTATTTATTAAGATCTCTTGAATTTTATCATATGTATGCCGTGGAAATTCTTCAGAAACACCCACATAATATCCAACCGAAAAAGGAGTACCTACTATCTTATGTTTTTTTCTTATTTCTTCAGCTAAAGTAATAATCTTTGCTATTCTCTGGAGTTGTTGTATAGAAAGCATCCTGAGAGGAAATTTTGAGATCGCTGAAACACCCATACTCTTTCCTCTTAATCTATCCCAGAATAATAAGAAAATAACTAGACCAAAATAAGCTTCAGACTTACCTCCTCCAGTATTTACATGGATAATATC
>CAZGJX010000207.1:0-2767 GCA_964525635.1 uncultured archaeon | reverse complement strand
TCTGTTAGATTGCGATTTTTTTTTAAATCAACTAAATCTGGAAGAATCATCACTATAAACACTATTTGAAATATCCTCCATCCGCTATAATTGCTTGATAATTCAAAGACTTCATTCATTAGACTGAATGCTTTTAGCGCATTTTGATTTGATTTTAATATCTTAATTCCATCATTAAAGCGATTAATTATTAGTTTAAAATTTTCTGTTTCATTTTTGAATTGATCATGATAAAAATGCGATAGATCCTTATAAATTGAATGATTTATGTATTTATTATATTGACTGTTCATTTCTGATAAGAGATTTTCTAACGAGTGAATTGAAGTCTTTAAATCATTAAAATTAGCAGAAACGCTATTAATAGATATTCTTGGAGATTTTTTTAATTGATTATGTATAGCATATGGTAAAGTTGTAATTAGATTTTTGGAAGAATCATATATTCCTTGGCAATTCAAAGCTCTTAAATAGGCGTGTTCTCTGTAATTAAATCCCTCATGATTAAATGTATACTCAAATGGATAAATAGTGTTTAATCCTAAATCTATTTCAATGTAGCAGTTAAAAAGAAAAGTCTCATAATTAGGTTTTTTACCTTTAAATATAGTCTTATTAATCATTCTAACAGTTATAATATCTTTTTCTTTATCAAAAGATTCTCTTTCTACTTCGATTATTGCATTCCAATTGTAATTTTTTCTTAAAGATGCTTTTCTAAGAATATCTAAGGTACTATTATAGGTAGATTCATCCTTTAACCATTTTACATCAAAAAAATTCTCTATATTTCTAGATTTCAGTTCTTCTTTTATTTCCTTATCCTTCCTAAATAAATCCAAATCTGCATAAATATCATTTAATATATTTGCAAATTTGAGATCAATTGTATCAAAATTGCAATCTTTTCTCTTATGATAGATTTTAAATCCGGGATCATTTCTTATGCTATCATATGCCGCACTATTATTAACTTCATTAACATATTCAGATTGTTCTTGAAATGTAGGGAAAACCTTATAGAAAACCGAGCATGAAGGTTTTATTTTAATCTTTTCTTGTATATTTTTATCAACTAAAAACATTACAGCCATAGCATAATGTTTTAAAGCACTTTTTGCTTGTAATTCATTGGCTCCAGTAGGACTCCCAGATTTATCTTTACTATAATCTGCTAAAGATCCTATAATAAAATACTTAGATGGTTTTTGATTTAAATAGATTCGCTTACAAGATTCATGCGAACCACTCAACATTGATAATATATATCGATATAATTCATTTGCGAACAATATAGACACAAATATTCTTTAATAAAATTTCGATTTTTTTTTGGTTGATTAATGTTATAAAATTTATTTTATAAAAGTATATTGAATATTCCAATTGTTAATTTTGATTTTTAAATTTTTTAAGAAGCTAGTATAGAAATAATATAATTGTTGACTATATTATTTATTATTCATTTGAATGGTTAATTAAAGTGAGAAAAAAAAACAATAGCTTAATTCCTACTTATTTTAGTATGAAATAATATCATTATCTTCGCTCTCATAAAATCTCCTAAAATCAGAGAGATTAGGCATCTCATAAGGTTGATAGCATCCATATCCTAACATAAGTTCTTTAATTATCTGTTCTAAGATATGAAATCTTTTAATATCGGTCTTTATTTCATCAATTTGGAAAGTTAAATTAATTGGAGAGAATTCTTCATGTTTATATGTCTTATCTTGATATTTCCAATCAGAAATATTGTCAATTTCAAAACATATATCCAAATTTCTACTATAATCTAACCTTTTGTATACTCTATTACAAAGATCAAGAAGTCCAATTATATGTGCTACCATATAGCTAATTTGTAGTCTGTTAGTCTTTCTTAAACAATTTATATGTAAGTTGTAGATTATGAATCCTTCTTTAGTGATTTCTAAACTACTTCCCATTTCTTCCTTATTTGAAAAAGAATTTATACCAAAGCTATCAACATTAAAAGAATCATATATTCTCAGTGTTTCATAAGTTGCATCAATTACTGGGATTAAATTTCTTTGCTTGTTTAAACACTTAATTAACGAATCATAATCATATAGATTATATAACTTATCAGAATTTATTATAATTCTCATATTAAATTCATTAATTCGAATTTGTCTAATATTTTCTTTAAATATTTGCTTTCTTTTATCGAGAATCTCATGTATCTTTTCAGGATTTGACTGGTTATCACTCTGATTAACAATCAATAAGGCTCCAAAAACTTTATTGAATTCTCCGAAATCAGCATTATTTATCTCTGGAAATATAATATAAGGACTAGGTTCATTTCTCGATTTTTTTTTTGTATATTTATAACTATAAAGATTTTTACCATTATCAAACGAATTTTTGATTGATTCTTTGTTACCTAAGAAACTATAAAAACCGTTAGAAAATTGAGGAGCACAATCATCACTAATATTTCTATTTGTTCCTATAGAATAATTTATAAATTTCGCAACTTCTTGAGCAATTTTTTCTGATTCACAGACGTTGAAAATAATTAATCTAACGGATATTTTAGCAAATTGTTTTAATATATCAATTAAATCTTGTTTAAGATTCAATGCATGTATAAGATATTTATCTCCTTTAAATAATGGTCCTGTGTCAGAAGTACCATGCCCCGAAAAATGTATGATACTCGGTTTAAAATTGGATATCTCTTGGGCAATTTCACGACGTCTTACTGCTGATTCAAATTTAATCTCAAAAATATCATAAT
>CAZGJX010000206.1:0-3918 GCA_964525635.1 uncultured archaeon | reverse complement strand
ACAAATAATTTAGATTTCATAGCAACTAGCATATTAGGAGGTGAACTTGATAAGATGCTTTTAATTTCCGAAGAATCAAATCAAAAGGAAAAATGTCAGTTTTTTGAAAAAGATGATATCATCTATCTTGTATATGGAGCGTTTCCAGATAAAAAAGGAAAATGGCTTCTTGAACAAATTGCTAAATATTATACTGAACTTATTGAAGATAAAGAAGTAGACAACTTGGATAAGCTAGAGAAATATGAGATAAATAACAAATTTAAAAGAATAATGAAATTTATTCTTCAGGAATATTTTAAATTACAAGACGTTTTTTCAGATCAAGATATACCATCAGTTGAAGAAGAATTAAGAGTAGATTATTTTGGATTATCCTCCAAATCAATTGGGGTAATTTCTCTATTAATTGGAAAGGATTTGCAAATTGATGTACCTAGTGAATTTGATGATCCTGCAGAATTAAAGGAGATGCAAGAATCACTCCTCACAGCAAAAATAGAAGCAATTGCAGCAAATACACTTGGAAATACGGGTGCTGTTCCCCGATGGATAGCTGTTAAATTAGGATTTCAAAATTATAGGTTTTTAACATTTAAGAAATATCAGAATGATTTTTTTATGTCTCTTCTTTCAGAAGGTAATCTTGAGAAATTGGAATTAGCAGAAGATAAATTAAAACCTGATCTCTTAAAAGCAACTGAAAAAGAATTTACTGGGGATTTAAAACGATTTAATAAACTTAAAGTTGAATTAATAGATTTCTTTAATAATAATATATATTTTTCCTAAATATCATTATAAGTATAATTGAATAATTTACAAACAGCTGAATAAATTTATGAAAAAAATAATTATTCTTTTTGTAATTTTATACGAAGCAACGTTTATTGGTATGATTTTTGCATTATTTCCTCCAAATTTAAATTCCCAACCATTTTTTCGTTTTTCTTTAGGAGCTTATGTTGATCTCATCTTTTTAGTTTGTCTCGCTCCAATTTGGGTGATTTTAATATGTATAATTGCATCGAAAATTCTTCCTATATTTACAAAATTAATAATGCGTTTTTATAATAGAAAAAATACCTCATTTTATCGTTTCATAAAAACTCCAGAGAGATCACTTAAAAGTTATTTATGGATTGCTATTTTTCCAATTCTTCTAGCTATATCGTTATCTATGGAACTTTTACCATACCCAAATATTTATGGATGGATATTTCGAAAAGATTTAGCAGAAGCTTGGGAATCTCAAGGAATAGGAATTGTTTTGCTACTATTTTTTATCATTCTTCCCTTTGCTATATTCTTATTTTTAATTTTCTGGGCTTTTAATGTCAGTGGGATTATCATTTTCAAACATAGGGAGAATTCTTCTGATTTTTGTATAGAGAATTTAGGGAGTCATATACTTTCTTATTTTAAAGGTTTTGTTGGGATTAGTTCTCTAATTGTATATTTGCAAATTTATTTAGAGCAATCAACTCAAAGTATTTATTATCAGGTTTTTGCTGTTGTTTTACCTTTATTATCTATTTTAATAATAGTTCCTGGGATTTATCTTTTCGAGATCTTAATTAAATCATCAAATAAAATAAAAAGAATTACAAAACCATTTCCAGATTTTACAGAAAAATTTTTTGAATTTAAAGATAAAATACGGATATGAATTAATTTCTATTTAAAACACTTAATATTAAGATTTTCTCTTGAATTTGCATTATCCATTAGAATGCAATATTCTACTGAGCAATTATTGAAATTAAATTGACTATTTCCAATTACTATGCAATTATTTAATTTAAACAATCTTCCAAATTTTACGTTATCAAGAATAATAGAATTTGAGATTTCGCTATAATCTCCGATTTCAGAATTATCTCCAATATATACATTAGGACCTAATAGAACATCATTCCCTATTTTAATATTCTTTCCAAGAAAGACAGGTTCAATGAAAGAAGGAAAATCTCCTATATAATCATTAATATTGTTTTTTTGAACATTTTTCCTTAAAAAATTCTTCAATACAATATTAAATTCTATCTTATTTACTTTTTCTTTATTTTTAAGTAGTTTTTCAATTTCTGTTATGTCAATCATTATTTTCTTCAATTATTTTTAAATTATTTGAAAATTCTAATTATTATAATTGCATTGCACTTATTAAATTTCCAATCCCTTCTTTATTTTTTGCACTCGTAAGTATTATTTCAATATTAGGATTTATCTTCTTTGCATCATTAAGCATTTTATCTACATTAGTTCCTAATCTCTCAACAAGATCTATTTTATTAATAATAACAATATCAGATGTTTTGAATAATAAAGGATGTTTTTCAATCACCCATTCACCTTCTGTAACGGAAACAACTATCACTCTTTTATCCATACCAAGTAAAAATTCTGCAGGACAAATTAGATTTCCAACATTTTCTATGAAAATTAGATTATATTTATTCAAATCAATATTTTTAATTATCTTTTCAATATAATATGCATTTAAAGCACATTCACGTCCAGTGTTTATTTGAATTGTATCTACATTTTCTTTTTCAATACGATCTGCATCAATTCTAGTTGTAATATCCCCACATATTACTAACATTTTATATTTTTGAGCCAATCTATGACTTATATTTTCGAGTATTGCTGTTTTTCCAGCCCCAATTGCTCCAACTATATCAAATGATTTAATATTATATTCATGGAGCAATTTATTAATATTATCTGCTATTATTTCATTATTTCTTTGGATTTCTATGTGAGTTTTAATTATAAGTTCTCTATTCTTTCCTCGTGCTAATCTTCTACTTTCCAATTCTATAACTCTTTCAGAATTTTTTTCCTTTCTTTCCGTCATTTGTCTATTTAAGTCTGATTAAGATCATCTAAATGCTTAAATATAATAATTAAAATCACTAAATTAAATTTTTCATTTAATTTCTTATGTTAAATTTAAATATTTTGAATTCAATTAATTATTTGATATTGAAAATAAGATTAAAAAATCAAATCATCATTCTAAGAGAATTATAATGAGTTCTTCCCAAATTCCACGAGATACTTTTTGGATATACCAATTTATTGAAAAGTTTTCTCATTTTTTTATCAAAATTAAATTTGAAGAGACTCCTTCCAGCATAAATTCAATAAATTTTGATTTAAAACTTAAAGTGGAAGGATTTAAAGGATTTATATTTTATATTTATAAAAGTGAAATTGACAAGCTTAAATTTGATTTAATCAATAATCCAACAAATCAGATGCATAAAATATCTAATTTAAACTTTATCCCTAAAGATATTTCTGCAAGAGTTTTGGATTTTTTTATAATACCATTTGGTCTGTTTAATAATGACAACCAAATTTCATTAATTTTCTCATCTCCCGATTTTCAGATAAAATTTCAATTTTTAGTTTGGACTCCATCATATTTGTTTAAAAATATAAAGTCTATAATTAAAATAAATAATCAATATGTAGAATTGAAGCCAATCTATGAGGGTTATAATAATTTTTATCAAGTTGAAAATTGGTTTAAAGCAAATGAGAGTGGATCTATTTTTCAAATGATTAATCTATTAACAGAAGTGGATGAGTTCTGTGGTATTGATAATATAAAAAACTTAATTTCAAGAACTAATGATTTGGTATTTAGCAAGTCTGAACCTGAAGATCAAGTTCTCAATATTATAAATGACTTGAGAAATTTAAAAAAGAAAGTTATAGATATTTCAAAAGAAGAAATTATCAATACTATTGAAAATATTATTAATTATTATTCTGATCGTGAATAAATTCAATTTAAATGGAGGTTTCATCTATTTATTCGAATATATTTTATTATTTTTAGAAAAAACTGTGATCAGTAATTAAAAAATGTCACAAAAGTGGAATGAAATTGACAATAAATTA
>CAZGJX010000205.1:0-3919 GCA_964525635.1 uncultured archaeon | reverse complement strand
TCTTGATCCTCCTTATAGAGAATTCTGTCGGAAAAAACAAATAAATAATATGAGGCGTTTTATTTCGTAATCAAGTACTGATAATTAACAAAAAAAGAATAATTATTTCAAGTAAAGAAAATTCTCTATAAATCTTAAAAATTGTAATTAATTACCTATATATCTTTCATATATAATATAGGGATAATGCAATATTGATAATATTTTCTATTAATTATTTTAATCTTTTCAATTTTTAACAAAATAGAAGGTATAGTTTCTAAAAACGCGTTTTGCAAAACAGTTATTTTGCATCCATTTTCCATTAAAAATCTATCTTTTTCCATGGAATAAGAATTTATTAACGTAAATTGCCAAAATCATTCTAAAGATTCAGGATAAAAATTTGAGAGAAATTTTTTTATTTCTTTATCACTTGCTTTCCATTCAATACCCCTTTGTTGACGCATTGCTATCAACCCAAGTAACTCAACTAGATTTGTTGCCACAAATTTAAAATGCTCATTTTCAGCAATCCACCATTCTTCCTCATTCTCTTGTGGTTCACAAGATACTTTGAATCCTAAGGATTTAATAGTTAGATATGCTGGTGTTTCTGTATTACCCGCAATTGCTATTATGTCAAAATTCTCCTTCATAATGAATTTTTATATGTTATTTAATAATTAAAAATAATTATTCTATATTAGATTATGCAAAATAACTATTTTCAAAAAAAAAATAAGAAGATTTTAGATTATAATTCAAAAATGAATATTTTCTTAGAAATATAAGAAGTTCCTATAATTCCAATGAAAAATATTATCATAAAAATCATTAAAGGAAAACCTGGAATAGATTTTCCATTTTCTCCTTCATTTTCGAAAACATTAATCTTTATAACTATATTATTTGTATTTCCTTGAGTGTCATTAACACTGATAAGTAACCAATAGTTTCTCACTTGTAATACAGCATTATTGGTTATTTCACCAGTATTGGGGTCAATCTGGAAATGTATCGTATCATTAATCCAATATTGGTCTATTCCTGATAGATCTTGTGCTAAAATAGTATAACTAAAATTATTTCCTAGTTCAATAGTCTGATCTGTTGGGTTTGGGTTCCAGGTAGGTGATTTTGTATCTTGAACAATTACTTGTATTTTTGTGTTATTTATATAACTTACTGTATCATTAACACTGATAAGTAACCAATAGTTTCTCACTTGTAATATTGTATTATTGGTTATTTCACCAGTATTGGAGTCAATCTGGAAATGTATCGTATCATTAATCCAATAATGGTCTATTCCTAAACAGTCTTCCGCATGTACATCATAGCTAAATGTGTCTCCAAGCTCAATAGTCTGATTTGTTGGTATTGGATTCCAAGAGGGAGCCTTTTTAGTTTCAATACCTAAAACTTCGAGATCGTCAATATACCATCCTCTATAATTGTTACCAAATCTATCTATTGAATCAAAATTAAAGCGTACTTGTACTAAAGGATTTCCTACATAATTAGAGATATCAATTGAAACTTTTTGCCATGGTAATACATCAGCACTAGTATAGAGAAGATCCCAAGAGATTCCATCTATAGAGATATATACAGTTGATAGATCAACAAATGAAAAACCTTCTGTTTCCTTCCAATAATAAAATGTTAAGTAAACATTTTCCATATCTATTAAACTAAATGGAATTGTTGTAATATTTCCAATAACTCTATCTCCTGTATTATAGTTTCCTGTCTCTTCATTGCCAAACCACATAGAATGTGTGGGAGAGTGATATGGATCACTCCAATCGCTTGATTCATTTGCTAAATGCCATAATCCCGTAATCTCTGACCATTTAGATAAGCCATTCTCAAAATCATCAAAAAATACCTTCTCATAATAAATATAAACCATTATTTTTATTGATATACTATTCACATGTCCTAGAGTATCATTTACACTAATTTTTAGCCAATATTGTCCTAATAAAAGCATTGTTTTATTGGTTATAAGACCAGTTGTAGAATTAATCTCAAAATGTATTGTATCATTTATCCAGTATTGGTCTATTCCATTAATATCTTCTGCATTCACATCATAACTAAAAGCAACATTAATCTTAATATCCTGATTCACTGGTTCAGGATTCCATGATGGGGCAATAGGAGACCGAACAGTTATCTTAATTACTTTACTATTTACATATCCTAGAGTATCATTTACACTAATTTTTAACCAATATTGTCCTAATGAAAGCATTGTTTTATTAGTTATAAGCCCAGTTGTAGAGTTAATCTCAAAATGTATTGTATCATTAATCCAGTATTGATCTATTCCTGAAATATCCTTTGCACTAACTTTATAATTGAATTGAATATCAGATTCAATAGTCTTATTTGTTGGTTTTGGATACCATATTGGTGCATATGTATCTTGGAAAGTCATATTTATTCTCCGACCATATATATCGAAATTTCCATTCCTATAATCCTGCCAAACAGCAAAAATGTCTATAGAATTATGAATCAGACTAATATGTGGATTCTCTTGATTATTTGATACATTACATATGGCTTTTCCATCCTCTTCCCAATATAAATCACCATTTTCATTTATCCACTGAGTATAAATATCTGTATTATCCTCTCCATTCCTTGAGTCATCCCATATGATAATTGCTTCTTTATTATTATAACTATAAATATCTATAAAATTTTCATTCTCATCAACAGTGCATATTGGAATTCCACCATAACCCCATTGAATATCACCTTTATGATCTATTTTCTGAGCACATATCTCTAAATTATTTCCATTATTATTATAACAAGTGATAATCGCTCCATTTTCTCCATTACTACAGATTTTGGGATAAGAAAGCCCATTTTTATCAGGAAAGAGTGATGTTCCATTAGGCTCCCAAAGAGATATTCCTAAATTATTTATATTTTGGGCATAAATTTCATTTTCAGAATTTCTTGAATCTTTCCAAACAATAATGACTTCTCCTGAGTTAGCTTTACAAATTTCAGGTGTTGTTTGATCTCCATCAGCAGAACATATCGGAATTCCATTCTCAGCCCATTGAATATCACCAGAGGCATTAACTCTTTGAGTATAAATATCGCTTTCTCCATTTCTATCATCTTGCCATACAAATGTATAATTGTGAGCATTATCATAATAAATGTTTGGATTAAATTGAAAATGTCCTTCAGTACAAATTGGAATTCCATTCTCAGCCCATTGAAAATCACCAGAAGCATTAACTCTTTGAGCGTATAGATCAAATTGTCCATTTCTCATATCTTCCCATATAATGATAATTCCATCATGTCCATCACTCAATATTTCATGACCTACTTGAGCATTTTCAGCACTACATATTGGAATTCCATTTTCAGCCCATTGAATATTACCAGAAGAATCAACTCTCTGAACATAAATATCTACAGGATCTGTTGGAAGCTCTCTGCAATCATGCCATACAATATATGCTCCTCCTTGCCCATCACTACAAATTTCTACACAATCTTGATCCTCAACTTCTGTAGAAATTGGAACTCCATTTTCAGCCCATTGAATATCACCAGAACCATTAACTCTTTGAGCATAAACATCATAACGATTAATGCTAAAATTTCGAGAATCATCCCATACTACAATTATACCTCCTTGTCCATCACTGCAACTTTTTGGATTTGACATGTATTGATCATCAATACAAATTGGAAAACCTATATTATCATTATATGCAGATGTTTTTAAAGTATCTGATTCTTCAAAATTAGTTATATTATTAGAATTAATTTTATTTATTTTAATAAGATTTGCTGAACATAGAAATAAAACAGAAAAACTAATTACTATTATTTTTAAAGAGTTATTTTTCTTCAATTCTAATATTTTACTATACATGTCTTAAATACCTATTTA
>CAZGJX010000204.1:0-3947 GCA_964525635.1 uncultured archaeon | reverse complement strand
CATGTGCTAATAAAGATTATGATTTAAAATATGTGAAGAAAAAAAAAATAAAAAGTTAAAATTTATTCTCCTAATTGGTGTTGATTTTCTTCCTATTCTTTATTATTTTAAAAAAACAATAAATAAAAGCAGGTAATAATAGAATATTTTCAATTAATCCGCCTGCTATAGCATTTAATGAATCAAACATTGCGATTAAAAATACTAAAGCAATCCATTTCTTGGATTTTGGTAATGTTCCTGCAAATAATACTGCAATAAAAATAAATGTTGGAAATGGAC
Organism: uncultured archaeon; assembly: GCA_964525635.1. Lineage (GTDB taxonomy): Archaea > Asgardarchaeota > Lokiarchaeia > Sigyniarchaeales > SOKP01 > JAFGOA01. The sequence continues at coordinate 3,665 of CAZGJX010000204.1, read as the reverse complement.
TTATCCCAAAAAACATTGTTCTAGGAAAAATTAATCCAAAAAGCATTAGAAATAATGGATACGTTAATGCTAAAGCAATCAATGAAGAAACCATAATTTTATCATATTTAGACTCCGGTAATTCAAACTTGATTTTCTTCTTTACAAATAAATCATATATAAGATAAATACAGCATATAGTAAGGATAAGAATCCATATTGGCTCCATAATTAAAGAAATGATAATATAATCATCTATACCTAAATATGAAAAATTTCGTATCCAAGATGGAAATAACCAAATCCATGCGATCCAGAATATTACAACAATATTTAGGATTTTAATAGGAACATAATTTTGTTTTTTAAACACAAAATAAAGACTTACAATTGCTAAACAAATAAAAATGATTCCTAGCCAAAAATAAAGAAGAATATATGATCCTAGATTTATATAAAACTCATCAGACATATTTGCCATTTAATCTACCTCCTTTTTTTTAATAAATAGATTTCTAATAAATAATTTAAAATTTGGAATCAGTCTTGGAACAGAATTCTTATAATTAATATATTCTTCTCCGAAACGGACTTCTAATTCTTTTTCTTCTCGTAGACTTTGAAAAATACAAGAGATAAACCAGAAAATTCCTGCTATTATTAATCCTGTTTGATTTATTATTAATCCAATACTAATGATCGTTATGCTAATTCCTATATACATAGGATTACGAACATATTGATAAATTCCTCTTGTAATGAGAGATTCTGAATCACCAACCGCGCCTTTTCTTCTTAAATAGTAGAATCCTAAAATGAAGATTGGTAGCCATAGTAATAGATTAACGAACCCTATGGTATAAATTATCCAAGCTGGAATAAACCATAATAATTGTTGAAAATTATCTATTTGAAAAAAATAAGTAATCCATATGAAAATAGTTATAAATAAACTGATTCCCATTGCAACTCCAATTGGAGCAAACCATAATTTTATTTTTTTTTTTTGCATTTTTTTCACCATATTAGGAAACCCGATACGAGATAGGTTTCCATTATTAATTATAAATTACTTTATATTATATTTAAATGATATGAAATCCAATTTTTGATTTTTGAAAATTAAAAAAAGATTTATATTTGGGATTTTATTTAAAAATTACAATATACTAAAGTCCAAAAAAGTTTCCATGCCCCAAAAAAATATCAGATTAAATTCAAATACACGTAAAGAAATAATAGCAGATAAGTTCAAAGAATACTTTGAATATTATGGATTTAAAAAAACCAATGTTTCAGAAGTAGCGAAGGAATTGAAAATAAGTAAAAAGACGATATATAAAGAATTTAGTTCTAAAGAAAAAATATATTATTATCTTGTAAAACGAGGAGCCAAGTTTTATAAAAATAAGATGGAAAATACATTGAAGAAAATAACAAAAAAAAATCCACTTGATCAAGATCGCCCTTTAAATTCAAAAGAATCAATTGAAGAGTTAATCAAGATGATATTTAGTGTAACAAAAAAATGGTTAAAAGATCCTGAAAATAATCCATTTGAGTTCAAATATAAATATAGGATAAGTCAATTAGCATTTCAAAATGCTTATGAGGGACTTTTTAGAATGATCATATCAAATGGAATTGATAGTGGTGAATTTAGAGAACAATCAGTAGATCTTGCACTTCGGTTTCTCTATGGAATTATGAAAGAAAGCTTGGACATTCTCCATACGAATCATGAAATGAATATTGAAGAAGAAACGATAAGAGTAATTTTAAACATTTTAAAATGAAAGAAAGCCACGTACTTCACTACAGGGGGGTGGATGATTCTTTTCATTTAATTAATATTTTTTAAAACTATTTTCAAATGTTTAACAAATGGGTTCGTGAATGAAACACTTCTATCACTAAATCAATGGTTATCACATATTCTATAATCTATTTGAAATATATCAATTAACACCAATAAAAAAAAAATCTTTTAATAATATGTTCTTGCTTAGTAATTCAAAATAAGACTTTTATAAAGGATTTTTTTGTGATTAATTATAATTAAACCAATGAAATAATTTAAAGAAGATTATCTTTTTCATGGAAAAATTGACTATTTTAATGGAAAATGGATGTAAAATAACTGTTTTGCAAAACACATTCTCCTAAACAATATCCTTTCTTTTATTAAAATATGAGAGGATCAAAATATAATAGAAAGAATTATTAGTATTATCTTATCTCTACATTCTATATATAAAAGATATAAAGTCAAATGATTCTTAATTTCAAGATATAATAGAATAATTATATAATTAAGAAATTTTGAATTCTATGAAATTTGATTTTCTCAATTGGTAAATTCTAAGTATGATTTTAGTAAAAATTTCATAAAAAAAATCTATACTTCAAAAATATTGTTGACATATTCTTTTCTTTAGACACATTATATCTCCTCTTTTTATTATTTATTAGTACTACATAAAACTGAAAAAATAATAAAACTAGTATTTAAATTTAAATTAAAGTTGTCAATTTAAGAAGATTGAGCCCCATTTTTCAAACTATTTTAGAAGAAATATAATTTTGATATAATTAAAGAAGCTTTACTCAATATGATCTTTAGAAATAGAAAAATAATTAGACTCAGGTTTTTTAATTATCTCTGATTATTTAAATGATATCAGATATTCAAATAAAATTAAAAAACAATTAAATCTATGAATATAATTAAGGGAGATCTGATTGATCTAGCATTAAAAGGCAAATTTGAAATAATCATCCATGGTTGTAATTGTTTTAATTCGATGGGAAAAGGAATTGCTAAATCAATTAAAAATATCTTTCCAGAAGCCTATGAAGCTGATATGAAAACAATTCGAGGAAATAAAAAGAAATTAGGTACATATTCAATGGTTAAAATTAAGAGAATCAATGTTGAGTTCTATGTTATAAATGCATATACCCAATATCATTATAGAGGCAAAAAACCGGTAAATTATAGTGCTATTCGGAAAGTTTTTAAGAAAATTAAACAAGATTTTAAAGGAAGAACAATTGGATATCCAAAAATTGGAGCGGGATTGGCTGGTGGGGATTGGAGAATTATATCTTCTATTATTAATGAAGAATTAAAAGGTGAAAACCATACATTAGTGTTATACAATAAAAACTAAAATTATAAACATCATTATATATTATTCAATGATTTAAGTAACCATTTCTTTTCAAATTCTTCTTTTGGGATTTCATATTCTTGAAACTCATCTAAAGGTAAGGCTTGATCACTTAATCCTCCAAATTTATCAAAATTATTATCTTCATCATTTTTCAATATATTACCATTTTCATAAATTACAATTTGTCGAATTACCCATCCTTCGTTGTCTGTTTCGAAATACCACATACTTGTCCCCCATTCTGAATATTCATCAGCTCTCTCTTCATCCCAAAATCTTTTGAAGTATTTAACCATTTTAAATCATCAAATAGTTATTATTAATACTTTGTTTTGATAATATTAACTTATTCTTATATAAAAGGATTATTGATCATTTTTCGAACTATTTTAAAGTTAATGGTACTATCCTAAAAAAGTAGATGTAGAATTGATGGTGATGGGGATTATTTATAATTATTTATAACGCATTAAACAATTTTTCATAACTACACCTAGATTTAATTTCTCG
>CAZGJX010000203.1:0-3971 GCA_964525635.1 uncultured archaeon | reverse complement strand
TTGAATGATTTTTAATTTTAGATTCACTACCTAAATTCTAAAATACCCTCAATTATAATATCGTTTATCTTGACCATGAGCTTATTAATTGTAATTTCATCACTATTTTTTTTGTTGCCATCCCAAAAAGAACCTTCAATTAAAGGTTTTTCCTCTGTATGGATACTAGAAATCCTGGTGTAAGTAATGGAAGTCAAATAAGCTTGCCCTTGGAATCAAGCGGATCATACAATTTTACAGTAGATTGGGGTGATGGAACTCTTGACGTGATCACAAGCTGGGACCAACCCGAAACAACTCACACGTATTCTTCAGGAGGAGTGTATACCATCCGCATTAATGGAACTATCGTTGGTTGGAGCTTTAATAACGGAGGTGATAGGCTTAAATTACTTGAGATAAAGAAATGGGGTGACTTACTTTTGGGAAATTCAGGAGGGTATTTCTACGGATGCGAGAACCTTAGCATTACTGCCCGTGACAGTCTTAATCTAACTGGTACTAAAAACCTCCGTGATGCTTTTAGAGCATGCCTTAGCATTGAAAAAGTGGAAGGAATGAATGACTGGGACGTGTCAAAAGTGACAAACACGAGTTATATGTTCTGGGATGCATCTTCTTTCAATCAAGATATTGGCAACTGGAACGTGTCAAGCGTAGCGGATATGAGCTATATGTTCTGGGCTACCACTTTTTTTAACCAAAATATTGGTAACTGGAGCGTGTTAAGCGTAAAGGATATGAGCTATATGTTCATTTGGGCATCTACCTTCAACCAAGATATTGGTAACTGGAATGTATCAAGCGTAATGGATATGAGCTATATGTTCTGGGCTACCACTTTTTTTAACCAAAATATTGGTAACTGGAGCGTGTTAAGCGTAAAGGATATGAGCTATATGTTCATTTGGGCATCTACCTTCAACCAAGATATTGGTAACTGGAACGTGTCAAGCGTAACAGATATGAGCTATATGTTCTGTTCAGCATTTAATTTTAATCAAGATATTAACAACTGGAATGTGTCAAGCGTAACGGATATGAAATCCATGTTCTGGAGTGCTTATTCATTCAACCAAGATATTGGTAATTGGGACGTATCGAATGTGACAGATATGAGCAATATGTTCAGAATTTCTTCTTCTTTCAACCAAGATATTGGTAACTGGAATGTGTCATGTGTAACGGATATGAATAGTATGTTTAGTTCAGCATTTAATTTCGACCAAGATATAGGCAACTGGAACGTGTCAAACGTAAAAGATATGAACCACATGTTCAGTGGCGTCACGTTATCGAGAGTAAATTATGACGCCCTACTAATTGGATGGACCAATTTTTTATCCTTACAATCCAATGTTACCTTTGATGCGGGTGGTTAAACATATACTTCAGGTGGAGCTGCTGAGAATGCAAGGAACGATATCCTCGTGAATATATTTAATTGGATTATTTTAGATGGTGGGGCAGTTTAAACCTAATAATTAAAATCATGAATACTTTTTTAAAAAAAAAATCAAATCATTTATTTTATCAATTCATTTTTCGAATCCACACGTATTATATGAATTTCCAAAAAATAATCCAAAAAAATATTTTTAGTATTATACAAAATTAATTCATTTCAGATAATTTTACATAAAAATTATATTAAGAAGTGTCTTTTTCAAAAATTTGATTAGATGGAAATTTTTTCCAAATCTATAATTTAAGGACAACGGGTGCAACCATAAATGTAGCTCGTAAAAATAAAAGCAAAAATCAAAGAAATATTAAAATTCAAAGTCTAAATTTAGACCCTTAACGAGCCACGGAACCCCCTAACGCCATAGAAAGAGGGGGCACTGTTATGATACACGAAGACATAATCGTAGCGGCGATCAGCAAAGATGGCACCGCCGAGTTCTCTAATATCAGAAGGTGTTTTCAACCAGCTTGACGTCTTCGTATCGAAATTTCCAAGTTTCTGCAACTCTCGATATTGTTCTTCTGATAAAAGCTCAATGCCCATAGTAGCTGCCATATCAATAGCGTTACCCTCCGGATGGATCCCTCGCTTTTCCCTCGCCTCTTGTCCTTCATGGTCGTAACAAACATTTCTACGACCTTTAGGACTTTCTGCTGAACAATCATAAAAAATAAATTCACCCGTCTTTTTATCATAATCAATAACATCAGGTTCCCCGCCAGTTCTTTCCATTTCATTGAGTGACCACAGTTTTTCTGTATTAGCTTCAAGCTTTGCTTGTACTTTAACCCATTCAAGACCTTTATGGCGGTTCATGTTTTCCTCAAAACGGACTTTCAATGCTCTGAGTATTTCTTCACGTTGTTCTGGTGATAAATTTTTCTTGGATGCAGTAATTGATGATTTTGACATAATCATAGTATTCATCCAAAGTTTAAAAACTCACTTATACAGGATGACATTTATTTTACAACAGTTTATTCCAAAAGCAAAAGAAGGATCAAATCATTTTAGTTTTCATTTCATTTTTCAAAACCACAATGTGAGTTTCTAAAAATAATCCAAAATCTTCTATAAATAAATTGGTATAGATACAAACTTTTTTTCAAAATAATCCAAACTTTTTCAAAAAAAAACTAAAAACCTTTATAAAGACAATTTTTAAAATTTTATTTTTTGTTTTTCAAAATCCTTCATAGAAATTTCATTTAACATTTCTTCCATATCATTCATTTTAATCAACTCAAATCTATTTATCTGGAAAGCCTTTTTCATCTAATTGATTACAGAGAGTATGTATAATTTCCAAAGAAACTTTCTTCTCGGTAGTAGCTTCTGCGACTTTATCTAAGAGATCATTATCTCTCTCTGTATTTATTGCGTGTTCTCGACCCATTATTCCCCAACAGTCCCAAGCTTGCATCTCAATTTTATTCAAGCAGAATAAGTATCGAATAATATTATCTCTTATAAACCAAAGTTCATCTAAATCAGGTTCATAAATTCCAAAGTTCTTTGGCTCATCTGAATTATTCTTACAGATTGACCAAGCTTCGCCACCAGTAAAAAAAAAGATTTACCAACATCTAAAGGATCAATGTCTATCTGTTCCATTCCAGCACCAAATTCAGCGGGAATTTTATCTAAATGTTTTTGGATTTGGTGCATCCAAAGATCAATTCTTTTCCAATCATTACTATCATCATCCCAGTATTCACATACCCAATGATCAAACTTTTTAACGGGATCAAAGAAAGTAGCAAATCCAGACCGAATTCGAGAGGGTATTCCCTTTTGTCACAATGAAGTACATAGGAGAAGAGAAATATCTCTAAAATTTCCGAAGAGCTTGTTTAAAATATCTCCTTTTTTATTTTTGTAATTAGGATTTCTTTTAGCAAGGGCTTCTAATTTACTTGTAGCACTCTTTATATTCACATCCGATTTATATTCTTCGAGTATATTAAAAACTCCCATATTTACCAAAAAATTGATGACTGTTATATTATGCATGATTTCACATATTCCATCTATATCTTCTGGAGTTTGTTCAAGAAAATATTTATATTCTCCAGGACTGCTTAGTAATCCGTTTTTCTTATAGAAATCAATTAAATCTTCTATTTTATAATTAATTCCTCCTATTATTTTTCATTAGAAATTATTGATAAATATAAATTAATAAACTAAAATTATAAGAGAATATTGATTTTTTCATTTCTGTCATTGTATTATTAATATCTTTAAAAATGAAGTCGATTAAGAAAAATAAAAATATAATTAGAGTTTCTTATTTACATATAAACATAAACCTATTAGTGTTAATAGAATGATGAATATCCAAGTATTTCCAAAAGGAATAGCCTCTTTATCTCAGAATTAATAATAATCCGGAGGAGTCCAACCTAGTGATATGTACCTTTCATCAAGATCATCTAACCTTTTTATTATTTCATCATCGAGATTAAAATCGAATACTTGAATGTTTTCCTTGATTCTTTTA
>CAZGJX010000202.1:0-3993 GCA_964525635.1 uncultured archaeon | reverse complement strand
CGTAGCCCGATTTTTAGTAATCTTTTCTCAATGGGAAAAGAAAAACCCATATTAGATCTTGAATTATTAAAAGAACTGTTAAGTGATTATAAGGATAGATTTACTACTCCAATATATATCGGAATTAGAAAGAACTATTTGGAAAATGATGAAGAGGTTCGCAAGCTAAAAGATGAGAACTTGGACATTGAAACTATTATAACTACTCCCATTGATATATCTAAAGAAATAGGTACTAAATTATGAAAATATTAAGGATCCGAATGAAAGGATTTACGGCTTCATTTCGGTTACCTTTTGCAATAAGTGGAGTTCAATTGAGTCTACCTGTACCATCTTATCCGAATATTTTGGGAATAATATCCTGTTGCATGGGTAAAAATATTAGGCCTAAAGATACTTCAATCGGTTTTGAATTTGAATATGAATCAAAAGGTCAAGATATAGAAAGATTTGTTCGGTGGGATTATAATTTAGGTAAACCAATATTAAAGAGTAAAGGACCAGCTATTCGAAAAAGAGAATTTCTCATAAATCCCTCGCTAATTCTTTATATACCCAACTTGGATTTATTAGAGGATTTTCGCTTCCCTCAAGGAATCCCAACATTAGGAAGAAGTCAGGATCTCGCTTGGATTGATAATATTGATCAGATTGAGATAACTCCTATCGAATCAGGAAAAATTGGAGGTACTCTTATTCCTTCATCAAAATTAAATGGAACTCTAATTAATGGATTTATATTTAGATTACCAGAATACATTGAATATGATGAAGAAAGATATATAAGATCCCCAAAAAATCACCAATCTTTTATTGCTACAAACTCTATATCCAAAATCCAGACCGATATTAAGTTAAAAACGGGATTATTCACATCCAAAAGTTTTGAAGATAAAGATAAATGTATATACTTACATGAGTGGAAATAATTTTTATATTTTTTTTTACACCCCTAAACTTTGATAGAGAACATTAATTATGAATGAATCAAATAATAATTCTGATACTAAGACCGAAAATATACTATATGCAAAGAGTGATTTGAAAACAACATTATTTATTCACACACAAAATGTTATTAAAAGAATAATTGAAGTTTATGATAATCTTCCATTAATATTAAAAAGAATTCCTGGTCTGGAAGAAGCAGCTATTATTTCTGCAACATTTCATGATATTGGGAAAAGTCATCCTGAATTTCAAAAAATTTTAAAAAAATTAAATAACGAATGGGAAGGCAGACGACATGAAATTATATCTGCTGTAATTTTTGCTTATGGGATTCTTCATAATTGGTTTAGAATTCAGATTCCAATGAAAAATATTAATTCATCTTATTTATCTAATTTTTTTCATAATTCTTTTTCTAATTGCTACTCCGAGAAAAATTGGTTTATCAACATATGGTTATCAATACTTTTTCATCATAAATATCTAATTCAAAATGTATATAGAAATTCATCTCAATATTTAACTAAAATTAATCATCTCCAACGAATTCCCTTAAATGGAGAACTTAGACGAATTATTTTACTAAATGATTATTATGCTTTAAAAGAGAATTATGATCAAATTTTTAACTTATTTAAAGATTTGGAAAGATTTATTGGAGAATTACGTAAAACCAATAAAATTTCTCTTGAGTTCGAGTTTCTTAAAAATAATTTTCCGAATGAAGATAATTTTTTCAAAGATAATATTGAGATCTCCCGTTTTTTTCAAGAATATCTTTCAGAAAATACAAATAATAAAGATTTTGATAAGCTATTAATTCAGGATAATCAAAGAGAGATTATTTCTCCGAAAAACCGGTTTTACGGTTCAATCCTTCTTGCTTTACTTAAAACTGCAGATCATATGGCTAGCATGGAAATTATTCCAATAAAAATTCCTTCTCTAATTGATTATAAATTAGATGAATACTCACTATATTCTTTTCAAGAGAATGTTCAAAAAGAATCAAGATCCGTGATTTTAAGAGCACCAACTGGATCAGGTAAAACTAAAGCGGCATTATCTTGGGCGCAAACAAATCAAAAAGAAAATTCTCGATTATTTTATGTTTTGCCATATCAAGCAAGTTTAAATGCTATGTTTCGACGCTTATCGGATTATTTTAATAATGGACTGCAAAATTCAAATTCAAAAATTGGGATATCTCATTCGCGAAATTTGGAATTTCTGTCAACTTTATTCGAGGAAAATGAATTTTCCCAAATTGATTCAGAGCTCACACCAAGACAATTAAAATCATTAACAAAAGAAATATATTTTCCCATTAAAGTGTCTACTGCACATCAATTGCTTAGATTATCCCTATTTGGAAAAGGTTGGGAAACATTACTATTAGAATTACAGGAATCGTTAATAGTTTTTGATGAAATCCATACCTATGAACCGAGAATATTAGGAATGATTATTGGATTAATGAAAATATTACGTAAATATAATAGTAAATTTATAATAATGACAGCAACAATCCCTAATTTTATTATCGATATCATCAAGAAAGAAGTGTTCCCCAATAATAAGGGCGATTCTTTTTCAATGATTGAACTAAATGAAAATAACCCTGATGACAAGAATTTTTTATATAGAAAATGTCATAAATTTTTCCTTTATTCTGAATATCTAATTAATTTTATAAATAATAAAACAAATTTAGAAAGAATAATTGATCGATATCGAAATGACTTTAAACAATTATTTATATGTAATACTGTGGGTTCTGCTCAAAAATTATATGATATTTTCATTGATTTAACCCAATTTTTTGATATTGATGAAATTCTTTTGTTTCATTCCAAATTTACTCATAATGATCGACAAGAAATTGAAAAAAGATTAATTGAAAGTGAACAAAAAACAAATAAAGAATATGATAAATACATTAAAATCCTTATTGCTACTCAAGTTGTCGAGGTAAGTCTTGATATTGATTATGATTATGGCTATTTTGAAGCTGCACCAATCGATGCATTAATACAAAGGATGGGAAGGATTAACCGTAGAGCTAAAAATAACATAGAAGGATCTAGTGAACCAAATATTATTATCTTTGAAAGAGCAGAACATGATAAATTAATTTATAATCCTCAATTAGTAATTAAAACTTTAGAGTATTTGAAAGGAATAGAAAATACTCCTTTAACCGAATTCGATTTACAATCCATTGTAGAATCAGTTTATCCTAGTTTTCAAGAAGAGGATCTTGAGGAATTTAATAAAGGATTGCATCATGAATTAATTGATAATCATAATGACTCTATGCAGATTGGATTACAAAAGGAATGGATTTTTGAAATCATAGAGAATGCAGACAAAATAATTGAGTTTGTTCCTAAAGAATATTTAATACAATTTGAGGGACATTGGAAAAGTAAAGAATATTTAGAAGCGCGAAAACTCTTAATTTCATGTTATTATAAAAGAGAATGGAAAAATAATTTAGTTCCCATTGATAATACAAATTTTTTATCTTTTAATCATCCAAAATATCAATATGATAAAAAATTTGGATTGAGGAAAATATAAATTTACTAAATCTCGTCATATTTAGTAAACTTCACATGTTTTAAAATTGAAATAATGATTAGAGGATATGAAAAATGATAAAATTAACTTTTGAGTTATATCCAGAAGACGACCATATCAAGCCCTACGAGCATCCCTACGATTACATATTCCGGGGCGTGATTAATTAAAAAAAAATTTTAGAAAATTATAAGCAGAATCCAGATGACTAAAGTAATAATAAATAGATTATTTTTTAAGGAATATTGATAAACCAGTTAAAGCTGATAAAAAAAAGAAAGAAGTTTCTAAGAGAGTTCAGTAAGCTCGTTTTGAGCATGTATTATTAATTCTCGTTGAGAAAAAATAAAAATAAATTAATAAGTAATTGTATTAAATAAAGTTATTGGAGATATACTATGATAAAATTAACTTTTGAATTATATCCAGAAGATGGTCAAATTAAACCATATGAAC
>CAZGJX010000201.1:0-4010 GCA_964525635.1 uncultured archaeon | reverse complement strand
GTCCCGTCAGGTCCATACTAAAACAATATTGAGACAATCTTGTTTTGGGTTTGACCCCGGCAGATTCTTGAACATTTTTCATATATCATTTTAATAATTTTAGACTGCTACTCCTCATAAAAGATAAATTTAGAAACCAATATGAAATGAAGGAATCAAACCCCCCTTAGAATTAAAAAAAAAAAACCTTTACCTATATTCCATAATCATCATACTCATCAAAATTTACAATATCGATTTTTTCGAGTGTTGAAAACCAGCTGGGAGGAGTTAATAAATTGGGTCAATACATATATATTTTTTCAATGTAATTAAGATTGTCGATGGATTCGGAAAGACTCTAAAATTTATTTTTTTTTCTTACTCGATACTTTCTAAATTCTTCAATAGGGATAATAAGTGAAGAACTTGCTAAAATTACAACCCAAAAATACCATCGATCCAAAGGAACTGCATGGAACGCAATACCCATGGGTGTGAACAGAATCAATAAGTGAAGAGTAAATGAAAGAGCTGTTGCCCAAAAAAGATATTTATTCGGAAATTCCCACATGGGTCTAGTTTCAGATGTGCAAGAAAAGACAAAAAATAATTCGAAAAACACGACATTAGTAAAAACCATAGACTGAGCGACAGCAATAGAATATTCTGTTCCAGAATAACTTGTTCCAAATATTGTAATTCCATCAATAAACCGGGGATCGTACCAAGGAGAACTAGGATTACTCCAAGTTGGTAGTAAAATAGTCCAAGTGACAATATATAATATAATACTTGAAATTGCAGCAATGCCTGCCGTTAGTATAAGTGTTTTTTTTATGTCAGATATTATATTGAAATCTCTTCTAGGAGGTGATTTCATTAAATCTGGTTCTGTGGGTGTAAATCCCAAAACCATTGCGGGGATTCCGTCAGTTGCTATATTTAACCACAATATTTGAATTGGTTCAAGAGGCTGAGCAAGAAAAACGTTAACAAATACTTTTATTAGTATCCATGCCACAAATATTAAAATAATTTCACTAAAATTGACGCTTAACATGTATCTAAAGAAGCCTTTTGTTATATTAAAAATTCCTCGCCCTTCTTCAATAGCGCTTATAATAGTTGCATAATTATCATCAAGAAGAATAATATCTGCCGCTTCTTGAGTAACTTCTGTACCCTTTAATCCCATAGCGACTCCAACATTTGCGCCTTTCACGGCGGGAGCGTCATTTACACCATCACCAGTCATAGATACGACATTTCCGTCTGTTTTTAACATGTTTAATATACGAAGCTTATGTTCAGAAGACACCCTAGCAAAAACATCTACAGATTGTATCCTTTCAGCAAGTTTCTCATCGGTCATTTGCTCTAAATCTTCTCCTGTAATAGCATCTTCTTCCGTTGTTAATCCAATTTCCTTAGCAATAGCTATTGCAGTGATTTTATGATCTCCCGTGATCATGATCGTTCTGATTCCGGCCATTCGAGCTTCCTTGATAGAATCTTTTACTTCATCCCTCGGAGGATCAATAATACCTACTAACCCAAGATAGATATAATCCTTTTCCATATCCTCTTCGGTAAAGCCTTCATTTAACGGTTTATAAGCAATTCCTAATACACGAAGGGCATCCTTAGCAAATTCATCGCTCTTTTTTAAAAATAAATTCCTAACCTCACCAATAGGTCTTATTTGATCGATTAATAAGCCATGAGAGGCATTTTTTATTATAATATCTGGTGCTCCTTTAATGAATGAAAATAATTCATTATCAACCTTAACAGCAACAGACATCATTTTTCGATCTGAACTAAATGGTATCTCGTTAAATTTTTCTGCTTTTGTATCAAGTTCCATTTTCATTGCTAAGACTTTAAGGCAAATTTCTGTAGGATCCCCGATAACATCAAGATTTACCTCATTTTTTCTGACGTTAACATTTGAATTATTACAATACATCCCAACTTCAAGAAATCTTTTTAAGTTTGGCGAGATGGGAACATTTATTTTTGATTTATCGACTACTTTTCCCCCAAGCATGTAACCCGTACCCTCCACTTCATATTCTCTTCCTCCGAGGTATATTTTAACAACGGTCATCTCGTTCTTGGTTAGTGTACCTGTTTTATCCGTACATATTACACTGACACGTCCGAGAGTTTCAACTACATTTAAAGTTTTTACTAACGCATTTTTCTTTGCAATTTTTTTCATCCCAATACTCATAACAACAGTTATAACTATGACTAATCCTTCTGGTACCGCTGAAACGGCTAGGCTTATAGAAATATTTAACGCATTAATAATTTCTTTTCCAACATCAAATCCTATTGATGATGAAAATAATAGAATTTGAACAACTTCAGAAATAAACAAAATAGCGCAGATAATTAGTATAATAATTCCAAGCCTCTTTCCAAATCGATCGATATCTTGTTGGAATGGACTGGGTTCATCTTCTATTTGGACTTTTTCGGCAATTTTGCCAATTTCCGTATTCATACCCGTTGAAATTATAATCGCTTCTCCATTACCACGCGTAATGATTGTATTACTATATACAATATTTTTTCGATCCGCTAGTATATTTTTTTCCTCCACGATATCTGGTTTTTTGCTAACAGGTTTTGATTCTCCTGTAAGAATAGATTCGTCTACACTTAGAGAATAGCCCTTTATCAATCGAGCATCAGCAGGGATTTTATCTCCCTCATCTAATTGAATGATATCTCCTGGAACCACATTTTTTACATCAATTTCCTTTATTATACCATCGCGTTTTACTTTTGCAGATTGAGGAGCCATCCTTTTTAAACTTTCTAGCACTTTTTCTGCGTTATATTCCTGATAAAAACCTAATAATGCGTTAACAACAAGGATGATGGAAATAACTAAAGCATCTACAAATTCTTCGGGGTTTTCTCCTACTGATAATTTATAGAAACCTATTGTTAGAGTAATAGCAATTGCAAAAAGTAATAAGTATATTAAAAAATCTTTAAATTGCTTTATGAATATTTGAAGAGTAGATAATTTTTTTTTCTCAATTAATTGATTGTTCCCATATTCTTTCAGACGATTTCTTACTTCAGCTTCAGATAATCCTACTTCAATAGAGGTTTCTAACTTACGGACTACGTCATCAATATCTAAAGAATGAGCATTAAACTCCAATTTCATGGAACCTTCTTTTTATTTCTTTTTTTCTAATTATATAATATTTTATTTAGATACAAATATATTTTTTTTCTCTTAATAAATTATTTTTTGTTATAATTTATCAACTACTTTATCAAAAATGATGAAGAATTCTTTCATCTCCTTTATTTTAAGGAAATAGAATTTTTCGGGAGGATTCATATCAAATTCTACAATTCCTAAATCATATAACTGTTTTAAGTGTCTCGACGCAGTAGACTCTGTTATATTAAGATCATCTTTTATCTAGTGAACTGACATTTTCTCGTTTTTGCAAAGAAGATGTAAAATATCGCTTCTTATTTTTGCTCGAATAGCTCGTGCAAATTTATCATCTGGCATATCGGATTAAAGGATTGAAATTATACAAATTATATGACTATTGTTCTATTAACTTATTAAAGAAAGATAGAATTTGAGTATTAGAGCCCTTCAGATATGATTAGAGATCAATTAACCTTTTTTTCTGAGAATGAAGGAATCTAACATCCCATAGGAATCTAAAAAGTAAAATTCGATTTTCTTATTTTTTAAGTTGTTAAAAATATAAATCTTTTAGATAATATCTTTTTTTGCGTTCGAATACATAAATATTTATTTTTATTTTTGCTTATATTTTATGGTGAAGTAAAACTGACAATAATACCTATTGAAAAAGACATTTTAGAAGAACTTTTGGATTATAAATTGAAATTTCTTCACAATGAAATTAATAAAATTTTATCAAAATGGAATTACGATAATCCTGACCTTTTTTTACAACATGCAAAAGATGGAACAATTGAAGAGGGTGAGCTTGATGCTATAACTCTAAAACAAT
>CAZGJX010000200.1:0-4114 GCA_964525635.1 uncultured archaeon | reverse complement strand
TAAATTTTTTAGTATAATAAGGAGGGAATACCTATTTAAACCAGAATAGAGAGATGATTTGTTGATTTTTATAAATATTTTATAAATTTTTATAATATTTCAACCAACTGTTATTATAATATAAATAGATCTGCTAACAAAGTGAAATCTTAATTTGGTATATAAAATATTGAAATATAATATAATACACTAAAAATTAAAAATTCGAATTTATATCTTAATGTAAATAAAAAGTATATTTTTATGAGAAATAAAAAAACACTATATTGTAAATTTTTCATAGTTTCAATTCTTTTTACTTCTACCTTACCATTAATCAATACATATGCTCTAACCCCCCCATCTAATTATACGATTCCCCAATCTGTTAAGTATCAAGTTGAAGTTAATTTTACTTTAGCAGATGGGAATGGAACTCCTGTTGATCCTAATGAATATTATTTTAAATTTTCACGAATAGATAATAGAATCCCAAATTCTTCAATGTGGATAGGAACACCTCCTTATCAGGAAAGTGAACTACTTTATCATAAAATTACAAATTCAGACAATATTCCATTTGTGGAAACTGATAGATTTAATAATACTTATGATTTATTCAATGCTACCTTACAAACAGGTCAATTTGTTACTTTAAGTCAAAATTATAATGTAACTCTAAATGAGATTAAATTTCAAGGTATTGATGATTCTGAAATTCTACCCTATGTTTACAGTGATGAAATTTTTGATTTATATTGTAATAATTCAGAAACATTTTTTGACAGAAATGATCCTGATTTAATTGATGCTTCTGATAATATAATTGGATTCTCTCCAGGAGATAATAATATTAAAAAAGCTGAAAAAATCTGTACCTGGGTCAGTAAGTATCTCGATTATGATGATACTCTTTATGAAGAGATGGGAGCATCTTGGGCATATGATAATGAAAGGGGAGATTGCTCTGAATATTCAGATCTAATGATAACATTATTAAGAATTCAAAATATACCAGCACGTAAAGTCACTGGAATTGTGTTTTCAAATAAACCAGATTTTAGACCCATAGAAGGTCAAACATTCACTTTTTCTACCGACCCTCTTAATGGAAAACAATTCTTAGGGCATGCATGGGTAGAATATTATGTTGAAAACATTGGATGGATTGCATGTGATCCGACTTGGCATAAAGAAACAAAAGATTATTTTAATAGAATTGACTATCAAAGACTTAATTTTAACATAGGCGCTTGGTTTTCAATTCCATTTCTCCCTGATGAAGGAGAATTTCCAAATCCTTGTATTATTTATGATGAGTTTTCTGATTTTGATTTAGAATATCAAATAAAAGTCACGGTATTAGAATCAAATTTAATAGATAATTCTATTGATTTTATCTTTTGGATAATAGTTATTTCAACCATAATTGGTGTATTTTTAGTTCTAGGAATAGTAATATATATTATTAGAAGGAGATCAGAAGATAGGATTTATCAATATGATTCGTATTAATTTTTAATTTTTTTTTCTTTCTTTTTTTTCAAAGTTGAAAACAATTTCTTTTTTTTTTAAAGTATATATATTAATTTGGGATTAGATTCATCTCGATAAGGATTAATAATATATATTATGATAACTAAGGTATGTAACATACACAGTACATTTTAAATCTTAATTTTATTTTTTCATACTAAATACAAATATTTTCTTATGAGAATCAAAAAACTACATATATCCTATATATTTATTTTTTTTACGATATTTTCTTCAATAATTCTATTTAATTTAGAAATGTCTATAGCCCAAGCGCCTTCTAAATATACAATTCCTCAATATGTAAAATATCGAGTTGAAGTTAATTTTACATTAACGGATTTAAATGGTAATACAACCATTCCTAACAAGTATTATTTTAAATTACCCCGGTTTGATAATAGAATACCAGATTCTCCAATGTGGGAGGAAACACCTCCTTATCAAGAAAGTGAACTGCTTTACCATCAGATTAGAAATGCTGATCCAATACCATTTGTTGAGCAAGATATATTTAATAATACATATGATATATTTAATGCCACATTAATAGCAGGTCAGAATGTCACTTTAAGTCAAAGATATGATATAAAAGTAAATGAGATTGTCTACAGGGAAATTAAAAGTACTGAAATAGGTGGTTATGATATGCATGACAAAATATTTGATTTATATTGTAATAATTCAGAGGTTTACTTTAATAAAACTGATCCTAATTTAATTAATGCTTCCAATAATCTCACAGGAATAACTCCTATGGATAATCCCATAGAAATAGCAAGAAAAATCTGTAATTGGGTAAGTAGTTATCTTACTTATGATAATAGTTTATCATCAGAAATGGGTGCTTCTTGGGCCTATGAAAATATGACGGGTGATTGTTCCGAATTTACAGATCTAATGATTACATTATTAAGAATTCAAGGTATTCCCGCTCGAAAAGTTACTGGTATATTAATATCAAATAAATTGGGGATAAGACCGTCTAAAAATCAAGAGTGGTTATTTTCTTATCCCCCTAATAGCACCTCTGAAAACTTTTTAGGTCATGCATGGGTAGAATATTATGTTGATGGGGCCGGTTGGATTCCATGTGATCCAACTTGGTATCAAATTTCGCACACTTATTTTAACAGGATGGATTATCAAAGATTGGCTTATAATGTAGGAGCATGGTTTTCAGTTCCATTATCTAACGATACCATAAGTGAATTTCCTATTCCATATTATATGGATTCAAATAGTACCATTCCACAATATGATTCAGAATACCAATGTAAAATAATCGTATTAAAATCACATTTAAAAAGTCCTGATATCTTCCCATATATCATTATGATCATTCCTGTAAGTGTGGTACTTATTATAATTGTAATATATAGGCTTGCAACAGCTTCTCGACAAATAATATCTGTTCCCAAGAAAAAAGTTATAGAATATACTAAATTCCCTCAAGAAAAGGGATATGCAAATTCTTATACTCCATTAAGTGAATATAGTACACAATTAACTCCACCATTAACAACATATAGTAATCAATCATATGGGGATCAATCAGAACATACACAGCAAATACCTTCATATCCTATCGGGAATGACCAAATGGAAAGATTAGATCCAAGTTTGGAACAAGCAGAACAATATACTCCTGATCCACAACAGAGAGATGATTATCAAGTTAATTCATCAGAAACAAATACAGAAAAATCAAAACAATTTACATCTCTTCCCCAACCGGTTAATGGTGTCAATATGAATGCATCTAATAAAAATTCAGACCAATCAAGAACATTTACTCCTCTTCCTAAACCGGTTAAAGGATTTAAGAAAACTAAAATTAATAAAAATTCAGACCAACCAAGAACATTTACTCCTCTTCCTAAACCGGTTAAAGGAGTTAAATCAACTCCATTAAATGAAAATTTACATCAGTCAGAAAAAATAACTCCTCTCCAACAACCTGATATTAACTCAAATATAGAAATTATGAATTTAAAAAGACAAACTGATAATCTAAATCTCTCTCTTTTGGATAAAGATAATAAAATCCGTCAATTAAGGGGTCAAACTAGTAATTTAGAGGCAAAAATTGAAGGTTATAAAAATTGGAAAGAACGTCTAAGTAAGGAAAAAGAATTATTACATTCGAAAGTTCAACAAATAGAGCAAGATAATATTCAATTACAAAGAAAAATCTCCCCTTTATCATCTCATGTTGATACTTTAAAGAAAGATATAAACTTAAAAACCAATTATATCAAACAATTAAAAGAACCCAAAGCAATTTTATCTTCAACTCCAGTGCAAAATCTCCTAGAAGAGCAATCTCCTGAAAAAATAGCTGAAATCTCAAATGATACTTCAGATCCATCAAGTATTAAAAGAAACAAATGTCCTTCATGTGGAGCTACTAGAAGATCAATAAAAGAGGTTATTGATAAAAATCATGTTATTTCCTACACCCCAATAACCACTTATGGAAAAAAACGAATATGTAAGAAATGTGGATATCAATTCTAAACTCATTTTAAAAATAAAAAAAGAGAATTGAGTAAATTTTAACTTTTAATCTTTTTATTTTTTTTGATTTCTTTCAATT
>CAZGJX010000199.1:0-4143 GCA_964525635.1 uncultured archaeon | reverse complement strand
CTGAAATTCAATCTCGATGCAATTATACTAAATTATATAATACGTTATAAATATATTTAAAAATTTTTAAAATATATATTGAAATTCAAAATGAAAAAACCAATGAATCAATACAATAAAAAGAAGAAATATCGTTTTATCCTTTTTTCATTAGGAATTATCATAGTTATTCTATTTAATCTAGATTTACATCACAATACTCAAACAATTCCTAATGATTTCAATAATGAAATAATACTTAAAACTAGTGCTGAACCAATACAATCTGAATTTTTATCTAATTATATTAATGGAACTGGCAGTTCTCATGAAGTATTTATCTCTGGTGAGATTGCTTATGTTGCTGATTCTAATGGAGGTTTAGAAATTGTAAATATTTCTAATCCTTCCAATCCTCAAAGAATAGGGATTTATACTTTAGGAGGTTCTAGTGCAAGAGATGTATTTGTAACTGGTGATCTGGCTTATGTTGCATATTCAACTATGGGTTTACGAATAATTAATATTTCAGATCCAACTAATCCATCTCCTGTTGGATCTTATGATGATAGCGATGGTTCTGGAAATTATAAAGTATATATTGAAGGTAATCTAGCATATATAGCAGATAGAGAAGATGGTCTTGAAATAATAGATATAAGCGATCCAAGTTCACCTGTAGAAATTGGACAATATGGTGATTCCTACAATAATACTTATGATGTATGTGTTTCTGGTTCGATAGCATTTATTGCAGATGGGTATGATGGAGTCGAAATACTAGATATAAGTAATCCAAGTTCACCCATCAAAATAGGACAATATTTTGATAATAATAATAACACAAAAAGTATATACCTTTCAGGAACAAAATTATATACAGTGGATTCTTTTGATGGTTTTGAGGTGATTGATGTGGGTAATCTGACAAATCCTACGAGAATTGGTAGATATACTGGGGGGTATGCTCAGGATGTCTATATTCATGGAAATACTGGTTATTTTTTATTTAGTTCAGGTAGGTTTGAAATTATTGATGTTAGTAATTCAAGTGATCTGACAAAGTTAGGAGATTATAGTTTCGCTGGTAATTCTGAATCAATCTATTATTCCTCTAATATTATATATATTTCAATTCTATCAAATGGAGTGGACATTGTAAATGTATCCTCAATTGAAGGTCGATGGAATGTTCCTGAACAACTAGGATCTTATGATGATTTAGATGGCCAAGCAATGGATTTATTTATTTGGGATAATCTAGCTTATATAGCTGATTGGGATGGGGGTTTAGAAATAATAAATATTACAGATCCAACTGATCCGGATGAAATTAATCAAGTTTATAATGGTTCTGGAAGAGCTATGGACGTATTTGTATCAAATAATATCGCTTATATTGCAGATGGGGGGGATGGATTAGAAATAGTTAATGTAACTGATCCATCAAACAATACTGGTAGCCTTAAGAAGATTGGTAATTACAATGATGGTGATGGAGTCGAAGTTCGTGGTGTCTATGTATCTAATAATCTGGCTTATATAACAGATGCTGTTTATTTAGAAATTATTAATATCACAGATCCAACAAATCCTATTGAAATAGGACAATGTCAAGCTAGTGGAAGTTATGGTCTTGAAATACAAGGAAATTTTGCATATATTGCATGTTGGACTAGTGGTTTAAGAATTATTGATGTTAGTGACCCCACCACACCTAAAGAGATTGGTCAATTTGTTGATCCAATGACTCCTGGACAGGTTGGTCAAGTAAAAATTTCCGGTGATTATGCTTTTCTACCAAATTTAATTACAGGTTTAGATATTATTGATGTTAGTAATCCATATGATCCTATTAGAATAGTAGAACAGTATGAAGATGGGCTTGGAGAAACTATAGGTGCTTTTGCATTTGGAAATCGATTATTCATAGGTGATGGTGTAGAAGGAGTTGTAAATATGGATATATCAGATCTATCGAATGTCACCAGCGATTATAGTACAGGTTTTGTCTCTGGTCATCTATATGTTAATAATAATTATATATTTCATGTCCAATGGGCGGGAGGATTCCATATCTTTGATAATGGTTATGTAAATCCTTATCGAGTTAATAGTGATACTGATGGCCTTTCTGATGGCCAGGAATTATTTGAATATGGAACGGATCCAGATAATTGGGATTCTGATGATGATGAATTAAGTGATTATGATGAAATAAATATTCACAGTACAGATCCAAATGATCCAGATCATGATGATGATCTTATGCCAGATGGTTGGGAAGTTGCCAATGAATTAAATCCTACATTAGATGATGCAAATAATGATTATGACGGTGATGATCTTACAAATTTATATGAATATAATAATGGGCTTCTAGCTAATGATATTGATTCAGAAGATGATGGTATGGATGATGGATGGGAGATACTACATTCACTTAATCCTTTAGTAAATGATTCTGGCCAAGATCTAGAACCAGATGGTCTGAATAATCTTGGTGAATATATATATGGTACGAACCCTCATACAATAGATTTTGATGGTGATGGTTTTTCCGATGGAGCAGAAGTAAATGCAGGGACAGATCCTACTAATCCCAATGACTATCCACGAGCATCAGATCCATTTCCTTGGTTGCTTCAGGTTGTTTTAGCAGGTATGATAGGTGCGTTTGTTGTTACAGCATCAATAGTAGCAAGAAAGTATATTCGACAAAGAAATTGGGAAAAAACACTCCATAATCTATTCGTTTTAACTAAGGAAGGTGCAGCAATTTATGATTATTCCTTTGGAATTGAAATAAAAAATCCTGACATGATATCAGGTATGATATCTGCTTTAACCTCATTTATAAAGGAAGCAACGGGAAGTAAAAAATCTCTTCGTACTGTTGATCAACAAGATAAAAAACTCATATTAAGTCAAGGCGATTCTATTACAGTTGCATTATTATGTGATAAAGACTTGCCAATTATACATAAAAGAATTTCTATGTTTACTCAATCATTTGAAGACAATTATGGAAAGTATTTAAAAAATTGGAGAGGAGAAATGGCTATATTAAAAGGTGCTGATGCAATTGTTACAAAACATTTCCCTGTTTCTGTGGAAGAACAAATAATTCGTGGAGTAAGTGAAAAATTATTTGAATTTCGGGAGAGACTTAATATAATAGATGATCCTAGGCAAATTATTACTATGATGCAAGAAATAAATGAATTCTCATCTCGATATCAAGAAATAATAAATAAATTTGCTATTAAAGAATTTAATGAATTAATAAGACTGTGTGAAGAAAAAATACACAATTGATGAGATTATAAATCAACTCTTTTTTTTTATGTATATTTTTCCTTTTATTTTTTGTAATACTATTTAAATTCAAATGAGAGTAGATAGAAAAGTTCGTGAAACACAGCTTTCACGATCTTTTCATATTGTGCTATTTTATTATGGATTACGAATCGTTTGCTTTCTAGCATTAATAATTCAACAAAGGATGAAAAAATTAGAAAACTATTTTTTTATATTTTTTTTAAAATTTGTTTTGTTAAATCCTTAAATGTTTCTTCAATATTTTCTCCAGTTTTAGCAGAGGTTGCTGTAAAATTGATTTTTTGTTCTTCTGCATATGAGATACCCTCATCTTTTGAAACCCGAATCGAACCTTTTAAATCAATTTTATTACCGATTAAATGGATGGGATTATTTCCTCTAATATTTCGAAAGATTTCTATCCACTCACCAATTTTTAAAAATGATGATCTATCGGTAACATCATATACTACAAAAGCACCATTCGTTCCTCCTAAATATTTCTTATGGAATACTTTAAAACTTTTTTGTCCTGCTATATCCCATATTCTTAACCCAACTTCGCCATATTCCTCAATATTTAGATCTTTACTTAAAAAATTAGCTCCTATAGTGCTTTTATATGAACTTTGAAATGATCCTTCTACATAGCGATGTACAATAGAGGTTTTCCCAACACCAAGATGTCCCAAAATGCATATCTTTAGGTCATATTTTTTTATTGAATCACTTGAATTTGACAATTTAAATCACTTTTTTTTAGATGAATTATAAAGACATTGAAATTTACTTAGTGTCCTATAATTATTAAGCTTCACCTCCTCTCTTCGAATAAATCTTATA
>CAZGJX010000198.1:0-4229 GCA_964525635.1 uncultured archaeon | reverse complement strand
TGAATTTGATTTTAAGAGTGCAAAGGTTATAACCTCGAAACTTCGACGTGCTTGAATTAAATCTGCTTTATTTATATTATTCTTTACTTTTCTAAATAATTCTATAACTAATTCATCAGAATTATTGAGATAATAATTGAAAATTGATTCTTTATCCATTCCCTCTTTTTTCAATACTTCAATATTTTTATAAATAATTTTTATATAATCTGATAAAGATCTCATTAGAAATCTATAATCTAACTATATTTTTTAATGAAATAAGTGTAGAGATTTAGTAATGGATTTAAATAGATTTTTTTTCTAGTATTTTAAATCATAAAATAATTTTAATATTGCTTGCATACTTTATAATAAAAAAAAGTTAATAAAAAAAAGTTAAAAATAGGATTATTTACATAAAAACTACAATCCAAAATTGTTTTTAAAATAAAATTATGGTAATATAGAAAGAAATAATTTGATTATGAGCTTCTATACTATAAATAGTAAAAAATCTCAAGTTAACAATCATAATTTCATATTTTTTAAAGTGTTATTTACTATTTCAATTATATTCACTGCAATAATTTCGGTAGCTATTATAGAATTGATAAATAATAATTATGAATTTCATCAAATTAGAAATGACAATGCCCTTAGGTTGACATATTCCGATGGTAGTTGTAGTAATCAAAATCCTGCTTTTTCACCAGATGGCAAATATATAATTTTTACACGGTTTTTAAATGGTTATAATATAGGACCCTCTCAAATCATTAAGCTTTGTTTATCTAATTTAACGGAAACTATCCTTTTTTCATCTGAAGATTCAGATAATGTAAATGTACCTGGACCGTGTTGGATAAATAATAAAATATGTTGGTCATCCGATAGAGCTGGGGAAAGTGATGAGATTTACATTGCTGATGATACAGGTATCAATATTTCACAAATTACAGAACATCCTGAAAGTATTGGTTATTATATAGAACCTATTTTTAATCCCACAAATATTAATCAAATTATATTTGAATATGGACCTTCAGACACTAATCCCCATAGGATTAGTCTGGTAGAATTAGATAAGAATAACAAAGTAACTTATCTAACGGATGGTATTCTATATGATGATAGATTACCAAATTGGTCATTTGATGGAAAAACGATATTATTTCAGAGAGCTAATATATCGAATGATAATTGGGGGATATATATTGCCAATCTTGATTTTTCTGAAGAAGATCCAAAATTAGTGAATATTTCTAAAATTGATCAACCAAACTCTCATAATACAGATAATTCATGGTATATTGA
Source organism: uncultured archaeon (assembly GCA_964525635.1). Lineage (GTDB taxonomy): Archaea > Asgardarchaeota > Lokiarchaeia > Sigyniarchaeales > SOKP01 > JAFGOA01. The sequence goes on along the minus strand of CAZGJX010000198.1, from coordinate 2,933 downwards.
TAACAAATCTATTTTATCTTCAAGTGATTATAACATCCCTATACCAAATATCTATATGTTTTCGCTCAATGGAGAGGATCCTCTTAGAATTACCAATTCAAATACAAATGAAGATGGAGCACCATCCAGCTCCCCTGATGGAAAGATGATAGCTTTTGAATCCCATATAGGTCAAGATGAGGAAACACCATCTGATATCTGGATAATAAATTTGGATTTGGATTCTACATGATTAGGTTTAAAAATCGTATCTTTTTGATATAATGTACATTCAATAACCCTATATAAGTAGAAAGTGAGAATTAATATAGAAATATAATAAAAATGACTATTTTAATACAATCACATTTTATAAAGAAAATTGATTTGTAAAATTCTCTTACATTTTATATCATATATTCAGAATTCTTTATAGAATATAATCCATTCTTTTATCTTTTTGATTAGAGGTAATTAAATTAAATATAATATAATTCAATTAGGTGTTAAAATATGGAAAATAGAAAAGTAAAATTAAGCTTAAAGAGTAGGAATGTTATGGAAGGAGCAGGAGTAAAGCTAAAACGTGCTTTTGCTTATGATGATCCTTCATTAGATCCTTTCTTATTGCTTGATGATTTTCACTCAAGTAATCCTGATGATTATTTAAGAGGATTTCCTTGGCATCCCCATAGAGGTATCGAGACAATTACATATGTGTTACATGGAAGAGTTGAACATGGTGATAGTCTAGGAAATAGTGGTCTTATAGGTAATGGAGATATTCAGTGGATGAGTGCGGGATCTGGTATAATCCATCAAGAAATGCCAAAAAAAAATCTGAATGATCCTCTCTTATGGGGATTTCAATTATGGGCTAACCTTCCTTCTTCTCATAAAATGATGAATCCAAGATATCGAGATATAACAGATAAATATATACCTGTTTTAGAATTAAATAAGGGGATTTCAATAAAGATAATAGCAGGAAAATTAAATGGTATAAAAGGACCCGTAAAAGATGTAGTTACTGAACCTGAATATTTAGATGTAAGCCTAGAATCAAATACTAAATTTAACCATTTCATAAAAAAGACTAATAATGTATTTGCCTATATAATCTCAGGTGAAGCGTATTTTGATACCAATCAAGATAACCTAATAAATGAAAAAAATTTAGTTATTTTTAGAGAAGGAGATGGAGTTGTTGTAAGTACAACAAGCAATCCTGTAAGATTCTTATTAATTTCAGGAAAACCTATAAAAGAACCAGTAGCATGGCGAGGATCAATAGTCATGAATACAGAAGAAGAACTAAGAATTGCCTTTGAGGAGTATAATAATGGGACTTTCATTAAACATAAAAAAACCTAACTTTTTCTCCTCTTCATTAACTTTTAATATTTAAATATAATTAATATATTAATTTTTATAAAAATAATTGTAATAAAGAATTTTTCGATGAGTAATAAAAGAAAGTGTTTTTAATATAATTTTTTGAATTTTGAATAATTTAAATTCATATTTATATTATTTTATTGTATAAAAAAGATTTAATTATCAGAAATTTTAATTACAGAATTTTTATAAGTTAATACTATCTACATTTTGGATTTTTTCTTTAATTTTTTTTAGAATATCTTTATCATCTATCTTTATATTTTTATTACTACTATGAAGTATTCTTCTATAGAGAATTAATAAATTATTCATAGTAATTTTAATACTATCCTTTATATTATCCAGATGATTTTCATCAATATATCTTATTATTTGGTGAACATCATAATTACCCTCATCTCTAATTTTATCCAAAAGATCAATTATTTTTTGAGGTATCTCGGTTGCATAATATTTTTTAAAAAAATCATTTCTTAAAATATTGAATAAAATTATCAATTCTGAAAAGTTTCTCAAACGACTTTTATAATATATAAAATCTCTTTGTTCTTTAGAAATGGATATGTTATATATTTCTCTCAATAAATTTTCAAATAATGTTCTTAATAGAATAGGTATGCTTTTAATTGATTTGATCTCTGAAGCACTTAGATTAATTATATCCCTAATTTCATTATATTCAGGTAGATCATATTCTTTAAAATCTATATCAATAAATGTATCTTCAATATCTAAGGAGATATCTTGATGAAGGAAATCTACTAAATTAAAATTATTATAAATATAGTCAATAATCATTAAAATAATAATTGTAAAACTTAGATAATATCCTATAGAAGGAGATACGTATTGAAATATTTCATAATTTAAACTTTCAGAAAATATTGCATCTAATTCTTCTAATGCAGGATTAAAATTTAATGTAAAGAAAAGATAATATAGTATATTTAAAAAGAGAAACAATAATAAATAGATTAACCATATTCCTGTTCTATAAGTTCTTTTTCTTGGTAAATGCCAAATTGAAAATGTTAAAATTACAATAAAATACAAAATTTTAATTAGATCCATATATACATTAAAATTCATATTCCATAAATTTTCGAACATTAATCCTGTATCTTTAAATTCTTCAACAATAAAATAGTCTCCATCAAAAAAATATCTAGTTATTAATAAAAAATCATTATCTTGAAATGCTTCAAAATTCATTCCTCTAATAATAATTTCTAACCATGGTGATAATAAACTAATTATACCTATTGTTATAATAATTAAAATTAGAATTTCAATCATTATTGATCTTTTTGTATCATTCATAAAGTATTCTCTAAAAATTTATCTTATGACTATTATTTTATTCCTTCTCTAATTTTATAAAATTATTTATTATGAAATTGATAAATGTTATAAATTTAGGATAACAAAAATTCTAATTTTATATAATATTTTAACTGATAATCCATCTATATAGATTGAAATAGAGTAAACTTAAAATTAATTATCGCTAAACTTAAATAAAAGTTCAGAAATAATATATATTAATTAATATA
>CAZGJX010000197.1:0-4250 GCA_964525635.1 uncultured archaeon | reverse complement strand
TCACTTTAAGTGGCAGCGAGGTTATGGCTGCCTGACGATTGGAGAAAAACAAAAGCATGGCAACCGGGTTGGGATTATATTTTAGAAAAATTAGCAGAAAATAAGAATATAAGTGAATATGAAAATGAAAATTATGTATTTTTTAAATGGATTACATTAAATTTTCTTATTTTTTACGAAGAAGATGAAATATTCACACATATAAATGAAGTTTTTACAACTCCAATTAAAATTTTAACAGAAATCACAAAAGAGATAACACAGAGAACAAATTTAGAAATTATAGAATTCCTTGAGCTTTTTAAATATTATTCCCCTATGAGATATACTTTAAGAGTATATTTTGAACAAAAAATTGAAAAAGAATTAGAATTAAAAGCACAACCTAAGGATTTAAAAAGAAATTTACTCTCAAGTCCACATTCATCTAAAACACCTAAGAAATTCTCTAAGATATTAGCGAAATTTGCGAGAAGTTCGGATTCTTTAGAATTTTTTAATAGAATAAATAATATTATAAAGCAATCTATAGAGCAATATGATTTTTCTCAATGTCAAAAAGAACTTGAGATCTATGAAATCTATTGTTCAACAGGTCCAATTTTAATTGTTGATTCAAACTTAGGAAATACACCTGTTGCTGTAAATATGAAGGATTTGATCGCTAGGAAAGTATTTTGAAATTTGGTATGAATTTTATCTAATATACATTAAAATAAATAAAAGAAATGGATATTATATTAGAAAAACCAGGAACACGTTTGGGAAAACGGAAAGAAATGTTGAAAATTTCAGTTCCTAATCGAGATGATATTGAGGTTCCATTTAGAGAAATTGAGAGCATAATTGTTGATAAGGGAGTTCAAATTACATCTCAAGCTTTACAAGTTCTTTCATCTTATGCTGTTAATATTGTCTATACCTCCTTAGGTAACCCTTATGGAATCTACACACCTTTTGCTAATGTTGGAACAGTATTTACACGCAGACAACAATTGCTAGCATATGAAGATTGGCGTGGTTTGCATTTGGCAACGAAATTTGTCTATGCTACGATGGAGAATAAGAGGAGACTTTTGCTTTATTTTGCCAAAAATAGAAAAGAATCAAATCCTAAAAAATACAGAAGATTGAGAAATGCTGCAGAATATCTCAAAGAAATGGTAGATGTATTGGAAAAATTTACCAAATTAATAAAAAAGGGAGATAAAGTTTCGACAAAAAGACAAGAATTAATGGGTATTGAAGGTAGAGCTACAGCAATATATTTTAGAGAATTTGGGAGTCTAATGCCAAAAGAATTTAAAATACTTAGAAGAACACGTCGTCCACCACGAGATCCCGTAAATAGTTTATTGTCATTGGGTTATACCATTTTATTGGGATATGTAACAACAGGAATAGCAGCAGCAGGTTTAGAATTATATGGAGGATTCTTACACAGTGATCGTTCTGGAAAACCTTCTTTAGCTTTAGATTTGATAGAGGAATTTCGACAACCCATTATCGATCGTTTTATCGCAAGACTTTTTCAAAAATCACAGTTTCATCTTGATGATTTTGATAATTCTATACATGGATATCGATTGAAAGATGATAAGAGAACTTTCTTTTATAAAGAATTAAGAAAAGAAATTATGGGAGGAAGCGAGCCAGAATCCTTATTCGGTGATAAAAATAAAGAATTCAAGGAGAAAAGAAAAATGAAATTAAATTTTAAAAAGGAAATGGTTAGACAAGCAAGAATGGTTGCTAATTATTTAATTGGAGCTACATCATCGTATGTACCCTTTCTTATGAATTGGTAATTAAAAAATAATATAAAACTAAGATGTGATTAAAATAAAATTTATAATTATATATGATATTCCAGTAGAATTTGACCCAATAAGAACTAAGATATCAGATTTATTGTTATCCTATTACTTGATTCGCCTAAATTACAGCGTTTTCTTTGGGAATTTAACGTATAATATAGCAGAAGAGATTGCTTTAAAATTAAAAAAACTAATGAAAAAAATCCCTGGAGACGTTAGAATTATCCCCATTTGTAAATCCTGTTATTCTAAAGCAATCTGTGTAAAATCAAAGTTTGGAGAGGGATATAAAATAATAGAAGATATCCTTTCAATGTAATAAATTTCATTTATATGATATTTTAATAAATATACAATTAAAGATACAGTCAGAAATTAATACCATGGAAAATAGTGAAAATAATTTTTTGGAAAAATATAGGTTGTCAGAGGCAGATATGAATGAACTCAGATTAAATTTCCCAAAAGTTAATTTATATTCAAAACCATTTATTGGGACGGAAGAAATAAGACAATTTACTTATTGCAAGAGAATCATATTCTTCAGACATATTCTTCACTCTCCAATGAAACAAACCTATAAGATGGAATTGGGCTTAAAAAAACACGAAAAGATACAAAAACTTTCCCAAAAAAATAAAGATTCTCCCCAAAAATATTATAATATTTATTTAACTGATTATGATACTGGTTTAGTTGGTTTAATAGATTATTTTGAATTTGATGGAAATGAAGCATATCCCGTTGAGATTAAATCTGGAAACATTCCTCCAGAGGATATTGAAGAACCACATAAATTGCAAGTGACTGCTCAAGCAATATTAATTGAAAAGAATTTTGGTTTTTTAGTTAAAAAAGTGAGAATTATTTATACTAAACACAAAAAAATGGTAGAATATCCTCTTTCAATCGAAGATAAATTGAAAGTTTTAAAAATCGTTGGAAAAATTAATAAACTACTTGAAAATGAAGAAATACCTCAACCAACTATTCATGAAGGAAAATGTGTCGACTGTGAATGTAAAATCTATTGTCTGAGATCTTAATTAATCAAATATCAAATAATGAAGATACAAAATAGAAAATATTGAAGTAGATAAAAATGTATAATGCTAAAGAATTAAAAAATTTAAAGGATTTTAAAGAACAGTTAAAGAAAATTAAGAATTCAAAGAAAAATGCTTCAGAAGATAGAAATATTGTAATAAAAAATGATCCCATCTTTGGAAAATATATAAAAATAGATGGAACAACAATAGCAATAGATCATTGGAATCCTAAGGCAGATATAATCTACATTTCACATGGTCATATGGATCACATCCCTAATATTCCCAAAAAAGCATTAAATAATTTATTTGAAGAAAAAATAAAAACTAACTTTATTTGCTCAAAAATAACTAAGAATATTGCTAAATTTCGTACTTATAATAAATGTGATTTTCCTTGCTCAATGTGGTTGCTGGGTGAAGATTTATCCAAAAGAAATTCAATAGAATATAATGGAATAAAAATAAGTCTAATCGAAAATGGTCATACTTATGGCTCCACAAGCTTGTTAATCGAAGGTTCTAAAACAATTCTCTATACAAGTGATTTTATAACGAGAGATCGGGAATTTTTAAATGGAAACGAAAAAATTTGTGGATTAAGACCAATAAAATGTGATATTCTTATAATGGAATGCACATTTGGAAGTCCGAAATATGTATTTCCTCCATTCTTAGACATTCAAAAAGATATGAATGATTATATTAATAGACAAATATCTGAAAACCATCCCATTATATTATTAGCATATTCATTTGGAAAGAGTCAAATAATTCTAAACATGTTAGATACTCCAAATAAGATTCTTCTTGAAAATAACATCGCTAAAACTACAGAGATATTAGAACAAAATGGAATTAAATTCTCTAATTGGGAATCATATGGTAATTATAATAAAAGACAACTTATGAATTTAAATGATTATATTTGTATAATTCCTCCATTTTCTATGTTTAATGAACCTTTTAAAAGTCTAATCTCAAATGGAGCTAAAGTAGTATTATTTTCAGGAAAAGTACTGAATGATTCCTATCGGAGCGAATTTCCAGTAGATAAATATATTCCTTACAGCGACCATTGTGATTTCAACTCTCTATATAATTTTATTAAAAAATGTGGTCCAAAAAATATCTATTTAGAACATGGTTTCACAGAATTATTCTCATATTTTCTTTCTAAAAATCAAGAAGATTCTCGAATCTTTACTTTAGCATAAATTAAATAAGGTAATTCTTTCTAATCTTTAAGAGCCTTAATGAGAACCCTAATGTTATAAAAGATGGAAAGGATTTTGAAATTTTAGAAACTATATTTGGATTTAATATTTAATAACGTTCAAAAAGAAGATTAAAATTTAAATAAAAATTTCAGGATGCCAAAATG
>CAZGJX010000196.1:0-4391 GCA_964525635.1 uncultured archaeon | reverse complement strand
ATTAAGATATTTAATAAAAATCATGATTACTTTTATAACCAAGTTAAATTATATCGAATGAAAATGCTAATTAAAGTATTAAAGAAAAGAGAAATTTCAAAAAAAAAGATATTGAATTATTTATTTCAGAGAAATTATCCTGTACTGTTGATAAATAAAGCTATCAATCGTTTCTATTAACCATGTCATCTATTATATACTTAATTTACTCTTTATTTTTATTCTTCTCTATCTTCTTTTGAGTCTTTCTTTTTAACTCTGATTTTCATACAAATCTATCGTAAAGAAAGGTTGTACAATAAAAGATAAAATAGGATGCAATAGTTAACACAGTTAAGTAGATATATCCAAGAGCAAGAACATTAATAAGAAAATGGGAAAGTACGCAAGCAGAAAGATCTCTATAGAGTAGAAAAAAATATCCCATAACTAATCCAATGACAACTAATCCTTGCATTTTTACTGGATCGTCATAATATCCAGCATGGATTCTCGTAAATAGGATCGTAGATATAATAACTCCCATTATGGATATTAAAGAAAATTCATGTCCCCTTAGCGTAAACCTATAATGTTTGCTTTTATATGACCATGATATGAAACACGCAAGTAAAAATCCCCGAAAGAAGAACTCCTCTCCAAATGGGGCAAATAAACTCGAAATTTCCTCTTCTGAAAAATCCCCGCTCTGAAAAATTTCAAATTCCAATTCAGGATTAACCGCTATATTTATGAGAATGACTACTAAAAAGATAACAATATAACAAATAAGTATCAGTAAGCAAATATATAATGTATGCCACGTACTCCTCTTGAATTTTTCCTCGATTATAATAGGTGAGGGTTCAATTTTTAATTCATTGCCTTTATTATCATCGATAAATATTCTCGGTCTGGAGAGAATTAAATCGGTAAAGAATAATCCTATGAAAGCAAACATGAATCGAAACACATTTTCAATAGCGTCTGCTCTTATATAATAGTCGAGGGAATATATGCCGGGAAAAATATCCCAAAAGTAATAGACAAGGGCAATAATTCCACAGATAAATAAAGGTAGAGTAAACACACTCTGGTTTTGTCTTTTGATTACATTCATATCTAAATCAATATTTTTTTATAATTATTATTTAAATTCTAATTATATTTATAGTATTGATTATAATTCGTGTTTATTTTTAAAGAAAAAATGAGGATTGGGTACAAAATTAAGTGATTTGATCGTATTTTTATCGTCTATTCACTTATAATCTTGAAGTCCCTCTATGAGATATTTTATATTTATGCATATTGTCATTCCTAATAAATATGCGGCAGGTCTAATTTTCATTCTTCTACACACTACAATAATTATTGGAGCAAATATCATAGCTATAGATAGATCTTCAACTATATCTTTCTTGGATAATTTTTAAGATTTAAATGATAATAGACATACCAAAAATTTTTTCCATAAAAAATGTTTGATGAGGTTAAATTTCTGTCAAACTTTTTAGATATTTTAAATAAATCTTTTTCAGAATAATAGTTTTTAATAATTCTGAATTCTTCTCCATTTTCTAAAGTTCTCAACTTATAAGTATTTTTATTAAAAGGAATTTTAATAAGTTTCCCACCATATTTTTCGTTAAAAACATTATCCATCATAAATATTAGGGCTCCTTTTTTAAAAATTCTATGAAATTCCTCAAAAAAATAAGTTAATTTTTCTTTTGGGATATGTGAAAGGAGGAATCCAACAAAACCAGCATTATAATAATTATTTTTAAATGTTAAATTATAAGCATTTTCTTTTCTAAATATAATTGGGCAAAAATAATGTTTTTTTTTTGCAATTTCAATCATTTCCTTTAAAATATCAGAAGTAATAATACTACATGCTACTTTAGAAAGTTTTTGTGTCCAATAACCTGTTCCACATGCTAGTTCTATAACTTCTTTATTTTTAAATAACTTTAAAATATTATCTTCAATAATTTCTTGTTCTTTTAGACGTTCTGGATCTTTTATATTATAAATTTTTTCATAATAATTTGCTCTTTTTCGATAATATTGTCTCAGATTATCCATTAATTTTTCTCTATATTTTATTAATTAAAAAGATCAGTATATTAAAGAATTTTATCTAAAATAGATAAATTAGAAAAGCTTAATAGCCTACTCCAATCAAAATATGAATAAATGCGAAAAAAGCTCCCACTGTAAATTTTATAAAAATAATACAATAATAACTCCAATATAACATATTAACACAAAAATCTCTAAGAATTTTAATGTCATAATTAAAAGTTCGAACTTATTAGTTATTTGAATTTAAATGGATTTTTGAACTTAATTTTAATATCTTATAAAAAATATGTGACCTTTAATCCATAAGAATTATTTTTTTTACATTTATTTTCTTATCTTAAAAATTATATTTATTCTCACTTTTAGTTAATAATGATTCAAGAAGAAATTGATATTGAATTTCTAAAGAAATTAGCCTTATTAGTTTATAATTCAGTAACCCCACTAATTGGCACTAAAAAAGCAGCAGAAAAAGTAAAGAAAGGTGCAGGTGGCGATATTTCAATGCAAATTGATATAATTGCAGAAAAGATTATTATTAATGAACTAAATAGATGTAATCTTAATATAATGTTATTAAGTGAAGAAATTGGTAAAATGATAATAGGTGATGGTGAAGTCGTAGAAAGAACTAATGAAAAACTGATCATTGATCCAATTGATGGCTCTAATAACTCTATTCGAAATATTCCTTTTTTTTGTGTTTCAATTGCTTACGCTAAAGGATCACAAATAAGCGATATTGAAAAAGCGGTAATATTTGATTTAAATACAAAAGATTGTTATTGGGCGGAGAAAGGAAAAGGAGCATTTCTAAATAATAAAAAAATAAGCGTTTCAAATAATTATTATTCTGATCAACTAATCTTTGAAATAGATTTTGAATTAAAGGATGTGGTAAAAAAAGTAGAAAAATATAAATCTATTCTCCATAAAATTTACAAAATAAGAGTTATGGGTAGTGTAGCATTAAGTTTTTGCCTAATATCCCGAGGAAGTATTGATGGATATATAAATCTTAAAAAAAAAATGAGGTTAGTTGATATTGCTGCAGCATATCTTATAGTCAAAGAAGCAGGAGGCAAAATATTTTCAATAAATGGAAAGGAATTGGATATAAATCTCTCAATAGAAACTTTTATTCCAATTATCGCTTGTATTCCTGATTTAGAATATATTATTAAGGAAGAATTAAAAAAAATTAATGATATTTACAATAAATAAATAATTTTAAAATATCTATATTTTAAATGAACAAAATACGACATTTTCTTTTGTTTAACATTAATAATGAGAGTGAATAATTACTATAATATTAAATCCAATAGAAAAAATTAAAATAAAAAATAAAAATAAAATAAATTAAATAAAAAAAAATTATAATTTATATTTTCTATATCTTCGTATGATATAAAAAGATACAATAAATAAGCAAGATAGAGTTATCATTAAATCATATCCTGGAATAGAATCATCCTTAGAAATATTGTATGGATTATATTCTTCAGGGCAGACATCAAAATACCAATTTATTCCTTGCATTATATTGGATTCATTACCATATATAGTGCTAGCATAAATAACTTCACTGTTTTCTATTAGAAAAGCATCTGATGGAATGAATGCTTGTATAAGATTTCCAGAGACGTTCCCTACAGAAATTCCAGAGCCAATAGTAGAATTAAAGCTATCTCCATCCCATTCTTCATGTGTATAACCACCACCAAATTTTATATAATGCATGAATATAAAATCAGAATCAAATAACTCAGAATTAATTTGAAATTTAATGCCATATTCCCTCTGAAAGAATATTTCTATATCATTATCTACACTTGTTAGAAAATCAATATCTGCCGAAACTCTAGTATCTGTTTCAGTCAATAATTCAAGATCACCAGCGAGAGTTAGATTAACGTGTTGATTGTTAATTTCTAGCTTTAAAATATCAATTCCATCTATGTAATTACCTTTATCAACAGCTTGAAGAACTTTCATTTTTAGTACATCATTTGCGGGATCATCAAAAGTATTAACAATAGATAAAGTTAAAGGAATTTTGAGCATTCCCAATAATATAATAGGAAATATAAGAGCGAAATATTTTAGCCTGGGTTTTTTTCTTATTTTCACTTTTAAACATTTTTTATTTTATAATTAGATTTACATATAAAATTAATATCATTATAATATATGTAAAAGTTCTTTATAAATGTTTTAAATTCTAATTGAAAAAATGATTTTTAATACAATATTTCTAAAGATTTGGGTATTTTTATAAATGAATGAAGAATAATATACTTTTTCAACTCTCTTCGTTT
>CAZGJX010000195.1:0-4512 GCA_964525635.1 uncultured archaeon | reverse complement strand
AATTGAGGAAATTTTAAGTTATAAATGATCTATTCTTTTTTAATTTTCTCGCTTTAAATAACTTTTCTATACTCTTTCCATGCTATCTTGTATTAAGTCGGAGCGGTCATCACACATTTTTAAAGATTAAAAATCCAGATTCTTCTGCGAGACGAACCTTAGCAAATTGAGCTCCGAAATATTTAGATGCGATAAAAGCAGAGGGCGTCATTATTAGGTCAGGACGACCTACTTTATAAGCCGTTAAAGCCTTTAAGAGCACTAAAATATAAATTATTGCTCTTTGTTTAATCGCAGCCTCCATACCACGTGTATTCATGCGAGAGTCATTGTAATAGATAATATTGAAAGAGTTCCCCTCTTCAATCATCGGACGAAAGCTATATATCTTTAAAAAGAGGTCAATTGACCATTGTTTAGGAATAAAAGCAGTATTAAAGTAGAATTGCTCTTTCAGTTCCTTAACGGGTTGATTCTTAATGTTTTTTTTCGCACGAATGACCGGAACTAACCCCATATTGCGGGTATACTCCATATTTCTGAGACAATAAGCTCCTGAATCAGCTATTAAAATCATCCACTTTTCTTTTGACACTTTAAAGAACTCGCTAAGAGTTTTTCTATAAGCGCGAGTATCGTTTCTATTGCCTGGAAACATCTTAAAGTAAATTGGAAACCATCTATTATAACAATAGGCATATAAGATACCTGGATCGTAGCCTACTCCTTTTTTGGTACCATTATGGCGACAATACCCCGCATCAGGATCATTATAAGCATCTTTATCTTTATTCTTGTTGTTATTACAGTTTGATCGGATGAACTGACCATCCCAAATAAGTATCTTCGGAACAATAATGCCTAATTTAAAGCATTCCTTGACTAAAAATTGAAAGAATTCAAATAACGCTTCGGAAGGAATTCTTTTCATCACATAGCTCACATCGGCGGCGGTTGGAAAAAAGTAAGGGTTGTGAGTTACATCAAAAAGCGGAGGGGCTTGCAAAAATCCACCCAATTTTTCTAAGCCAGCATAATTCTTCGTGCCAAGATTAACGCGGAACAGCTCGTAGGCAAATACATCTTTAATAAACATGTTCTTGAAAGAGACGCCCTCAGACTCAAGTCGTTCTTGTAGATCATCAAAAAAGTTAAAGTCGTTGAAATAAAACAAGTATTCGATATATCCCTTGAAATTATCAAGGTAATGAAGCATATCCCATTCCTTTTTAGAGATAATTCCTTCCGCATGATCTCCAAACCGTGTGTTTTTAACCCGGGGAAACCTATAAAGGTAGTGCCCTTTAAGCTTCGGAACCCATGGAATAAACTTAGTTATTTTCAATTGAATGAGAGCCGTCATAATAGATTCTTCTGAATCGTCTCGACTTTTATAACGACGCATGTATACCCACTTAAAGTTTTTCTTAACGAAATTTCTATCCTTTGATATCCACATCTCGTAAGTCTTAATTTTTCTACCTTGAACAAAATCATTTATCTGAGTTTGATAAATATTGGCTTTTTTCTTATATAAGATTCTTATCATGAGGCATCTTTTCATATCTTTTTTAATAAATATTAGGAAAGGTTCTATTTATGCTTTTTGGTTGGAGATTGGAATTATAGAATTGAAATTATGGTTTTTATCATATAAATTTCAGATTTTAATTATTCATTTTAATAGAACTCATATAAATGGCGTTTTAATTGGTTATCTTCAATAGTGGAGTGAATGGTTCAAAAATAACGACATAAATTAAACTATCATAGAAATAATATAAAAAAGTTATTTAATTAAAGTAACTTCTAAAAAAACAGAGAATTAAGAACTTAAAATTTCCTCAATTAGATACTCTCTATAATAAATTATCATAAATTGAAATCATCTTTTAAAATATTACCATTTATACTAAAAGGTAATATTTTTTTACTTATTTTTTAGTGATTTATAAAGATAAATAGCTTTTTGATAAATATATTACATACAAAAGGTAATATTTTTTATTAAAATATTCTAATTTATTTTATTATTTTATTATTTGATTGATATACCTAAAAATAGTAAATTTAATAATTTATTTTTAACAAATGAATTTTTTAAAGTACAGTTGAAAATACATTATTAAAAAAATCGTGTTCACATCTATTCAGAGGACAGTTTTATAATCTTTTTGCTACTAACTCGAAAGCAGACACATTAAATCAATTATATTCTACTGTGATTGAACCTATTAAAGATGAGTTTCTCCATCAATTTAGGTTAATTGATGAGAATACAGGTAATATTGATATTGTAGCAGTTGAGAAGCTCTTTCGATCATTTATGGATAATAAATGGATTAACGATCCAAATGTCAAAGATTTAATAGAATCAAAAGGACTTCAGGAGGTCTGGAAGAGTTTTGTAGGCGATATTTATGAGCAATATTTCCATTCTGGGTTCGATTGGACTAAATTCACAGACCAATATAATATGGAAAAAGTGCAAGAAATTATAGAAGAGCGATTAATATATTCCATTTTTGATTTTGTTATGCGGAAGCATCTAAAAATTGGCGCGAACATTATCGTAAATGTCGCTTCTGAAATTGATGACTATTTATTGCAACCATTAAATGACTTATTATTAAAAGTAAATGAAATTAGAGACGTCTATCTCAAGAAAGGAACGGGGCTCATTTCGTTCATTGAATCTCTAAGTGAGACTTTTTTTGTGGACCCTAATACAAATAGAATGTCTACTGCTTTTACTCCAACTGGATTTCATGGATCGATATTAGAATCTTCAATATTCTTCAATGTATTACCTCTCAAAGTTGCTGATTTATTTATTGACTATTATGAGGAATATGAATTTTATGGATATATAGACTTAATCCCAAATAACGGGAGACCCTTTAGTATTGCTGATTTTAATCGAAAAATACTTAATGATCTTAATTCACATGAAAATAATTGGAAGTTAGAAGAATTACTCTATGGATTTAAGATAAAACTTGACACCCCATCTAAGGGAAGAGCTCCCGATTTGTTTGTGATTGATTTTATGCATTTGGCTCTTTCAAATCATCTCAAAAATACATGGGAAAAGAGTGGAAAGACATCATATATTAAAAGAGGGATTACAACTGACGTTCTTTCAGCTCAGCTTATAGATTTTTATGTTCAGGTCTGGAAAGATTCGGAATATTTAAAGACTCATATCAACTGCTTATATTCTCCTTATGCGTACGCTGGAACCATGCATGAGCAAAAAAATTCCGCTCAGGAAATTTTAAAAGAAATATTCTCGAGGACCAATTTAGAAAGTTTATTGGAAAAAGTGAATACCAAGCATGTTTTTATTTCAGAAGTCTCGCAACTTATTAATTCCTACTTAGAGAAAGAGAAGCTCTTAAATGGAGAGAACGTAGATATCGATACTGTGATCAATTTTATTAGGAATTTATTCGATGAAAATGGATTTTTTGGTACTTATCCTAATTTTAAGAATGAGATTAACACCATCATTAAGATCCTTTGGAAAGGAGACAAATTACAGTATATATTAAATCAAGGAGATGAGGGAGATGGATTTTACACCGATCTTATGAATGTATTTATTAGGAATGGAGAGAAATTGATTATAAATACTCCAATGGGATTTAGAATTTACTGTGGTACTGAAATTAATTATTATTTTGATAGACATCATATAGGAACTCAAAAAGCCATAACAAAAAATATGATTCCTTCAGGTGCTAAATATCTTAAATTAGGTATGGTAAGTCCAGGACATCTTACAAATAGCATATTTAATGAACTACTGCAAAATTGTAAGAATAAAAAGACCTCATTATTTGTTGCCCATAATAAGGATGGTGATTTCATAATTGTAGATGGAGCTATTATAAATCATTTACCAAAAGGTGTAATTGAGGGATATTATCATAAAGGCAATGATGAATACTATAGAAAAACCTTCCATAATGTTATTTTAAATAAACCTGGTACTGAAATATATATGTATGGAAGAGTTGCTATCGCCTCTACGCCAAGGATACGTCCCTTAAATTGGTATGAACCTTATCTGAAATCATCTAAATTATTAACAACATCACTTCAAGAATCTAAACTTCTCGAACTTCAGACGGGTATTGAAGGAATAAGAGCTATGGTCCATCAAATTAGTTATTACACTGTATTTGGATATTATTGTGGAAATAGCTATACAAATGCCATCCAATATACTACGACAGAATTATATCCTTCAATGCCTTTTGAAGAATATTTGCCCGGATTAGGAAGTCTACAAGAACGTTCCAGACTTGATAGTTTAGAATATAATATACCTTCCCAACTACAATTTGAAAATATGTATAGTGAAAGATTTGTTCAGGAATTTAACGAAATTTTTACTGAATTATTCAGACCAGATTCAAAGATAGAATATCAATGGGTAGTTCCTAAAGCGCTCAAATATCTCGATATACTAAATGGATACTTTATAAATTATGATTTTGAGAATAA
>CAZGJX010000194.1:0-4564 GCA_964525635.1 uncultured archaeon | reverse complement strand
TCAACTCCAAATTGTGCGAGCTTAGCACCACCTCGTAATCGAGCCAATGCATCTAGCAGTTTTATTACACAATCCTTTCTGTAAGCTTGAATATCATTTCTCTGATAGATCGCTTTGTTTTTTCTTGGATTTGATGGTTCTACGATTGAGATTTTCTTATTTTTAATCGCCTCCTCTATTAAACCAGAATCAAGTTCTGCACCGCCAAGATTATTAAATATCCCCAAACGTGAATAATCAATTCCAAAAATCGCATTTAGATCTGCATTGTAAAACCCCGTAGTATAGGGTAATGGGGTACTCTCATCCTTGAGATGAATAAATGCTTCATCTTTTGAGATTGTAGACTTTGTCTGAATCGCAGATAATAATGAGGCTAAAAACACAGCAGGTCTCACAAGTTGTTCTTTTGGAAGAGAATCAACAATCACTTTTTTCTCTTCATCAAGATCTTTAGGGATATCTTTTAAACTATAAGCAAACATATATCCAAATATATCATCCTCTGGATAATCTATTGGATTCAACATCCCCGCAACTTTTGAGGTATTTCCTTTTTTATTCCAACCTACTGCTCGTAAATTACTTGCAGGCCATTGAGTTTCTTCAATTAATGTTTCTCTAAGCCAATGTTTCCATGATTGGGAACTGACATAAGGAACCTTTCTTCCATTTACCCACATATATTTTGGCATCACTACATTTTGATCCTCTCCAATAGAAGAGCCTCCACCATTGAGGAATGCTTCATTTGCTTGAACTAAGAAAGTTCCAGCAATATATTTTGTTGTTTTTTCATCCATTTTTTTTTAACTCGGTTTTTTATTTATCATTATTTTTCAATTAAAAAAAAAATATTAATATGATTTTAATCTTCAATTAAATTCTCTTTTTCTTTATTAAAATTCTTGCTATCCTCGATTTCATCAAAAACCTCTTCGTTTTGAACTTTATTTGATTCAAAAGTAAGAAAGATATCATCATCTGTATCTTTAATATCTTTATCATCTTCATCCAGTATATTATTTTCATTAATTATTGCTTCTCTTAAATTTGGATTAGTTATAAACGAGCAAGAATGAATTTTTACATAATTCATAAAAAATGTGATATCTTCAAGTCCAGTCATGGGATCAATCATCAAATCTTCCCAATCTAAATTATTGTATCCTATCTCCTCAGCATGATCTTCAAAAAAGTTTCTTATAGAGTTTGCTTTTATCGATCCACGAAGAATGGGAGTTATAAATACTTTTTTGATGTAATTAATTCCCTTGTTTTGAGAAACTATTCTAAAATGCAAATACTTTTCAAGTGCATTTTTTAATTTCATATTTACAAATTTCTTCTCTAATAAATCAGGAACTTCATATTCATATAACTTATAATCAGAAAAGAATTTCTTATTTTTAGGATATATAATAAATAGGATTTGAAATACCATTCGTAAATTAAACCAACTATTAAATTTACTCAATAAATATTGAAAATTTTCATAAGTAAATTTATCATTGTTTAATGTTAGAGACACACTTGCGTAAATATTTCCAAACCATGAACAAGTTGCATTTTTCATTTTTTGAATTGTAATTTTTTGTTGGATTTCTTGAGGATTGAATTTTGATTCAAAATAGTTATAAATCTGAATAAAATTATTTATTAATATTTTACACTCATCCTCGAAATTTATAGGATTTAGAGATTCATAATGGTTAATATTATTTTCATCTAAGACAGCTCTTATTTTATTTTTGAAAGAATCAAACGATTTTTGACTTACATCTGTTTTACATAACTGTTTGATGATATTAAAACCTTCTTTCCATCTTTGGGAACTTGGTTTTAAACCAAATGTAGCTAGAAATACTTCAATGGGAAAATTTTCATCTATAATGATTTCTCGAATTGTTTGAAAAATTATAATATTTGCCCTTTTCTTTAATATCGTAATTAAATCTTCTTGCTGATATTTTTTTATTATTATTGCTGCAATTTTAATAAACAATTCAATTTCTGGTGCTTTATATCCTAAAATATAATAATAATATAAAAATTGTAAATAAATATTGGGATGAAATTTATTGTCAATTAATCTCTCAAATTGATAGAGTTCATTTTTTCTAATAGAGTTATACAGTTGTTTTGGGGAATATTTAATTTTGCGTAATTCTTGATCAATTATTTGCTTAATGGAATTAAGATCAAAACAATAACAAAGATAAAGAAAATTTATCGCAGTATTTGGAATAGACTCATATTCTAAATAAGCTCCTTGCCCAGAATTTGAGTATTTCCATAATACAACACTAAGGGATTGTTGAGGAAAATTATTAAGAAAATCTTGCCTTGAGGGAGAACCAGGTAGTATTTGTTTATAATAGTCTATGAAATGTTCAAATATGCGAAAATTTTTACTCTTCAGTTTTTTCCCTAAATTTTCATATTTCTTTCCTTTAGGGGTATTATTAATTACATCTCTGTTTTCATTGCAATTCTTTTGAATAAACTCCTGCCATGTTTCTAAATTTGAAATTTGAAAAAGAGCGAGATTTCCTTCAATAACTTCAGAACTAAATGGTAAATAATGTACCATTAATAAACATCTAGGACATATATTATGTGTAAGACTCATATTTGAATAACTCTGTGCCTCTGAACCCATAGAGCCAGCTAATGGAAATAATTCTCTACATACAAAATTATGGGATTCTTTATTAGGGTCATATTTCTGGTAATTTTCTTTCAAAATTTTATCAAATTCCACATTAAAATCATAATTATGTTCACATCCACAAATATCGCAAACATAATTCTTTTGAATTTTAAGTTTTTGCTGTTCTTCAATTCCGTCAATCAAAGATAAGAGAAACCCTTTGAATATTTTCTCATTATCCGGTTTATAGACATATTGCATTCTCATATGATTCGTTCCAAAAATCATTGTAAAAGAATTAAAAGAATCCAAATTTTTAGATACCCAATCAATCCCAAAGAGTTCATTACTAGTTTTTAAAGATAATATTTCTTTAATTGATAATACTTGGGGATAAGATATCCCCATTAAGGTTTGGAGTGTTAATTGCCCCGAATCGACGAAAATATTCCCTGTTAATTTGAATAATTGAAAACTATCAACGCTCAATTCAGTAAAACCTCAATAAATTTATTTATACATTCAAAAGGAGTACCAAAAACAAGGTTAATATTAAAATCGTCTTCTAATTTTTTCTGTACAGTTTCTATTTCGGTAAGATCCTTAAAAATACCCTTTCTAAGCCCAATATAAATAGGCGTTTTTATTAATTCTGGATTTTTCGAAATTCGATTATATATTGATTTTATATTTATTTTAAGATCATCTAAACCTATTTCTAAAGTGCCGGCAAATATATTGTTTGCTCCTTGACAACCTGAAAATATAATGAGTTTGGGATTAATATCTACTGCATATTGGGCAGATTTGGCGCCCCCAAACATAAAGAATAAGGACTTCATCAGATATTCCAATCTTTGAGGCAATAATCTATTGATATCTTTAATTTCAAATGAATCATCTCCCCTATCAATAATAAAATCCTTTTTTATATATTTTTGGATTGTATCAAGTGTTAATTCTCGTCTATCATTAAAACAACGATATTTACCTATTCTATTTAAATCAATAGTAAATAGAGCCTCTAGAAAAGCATTGTAAAATTTTGATGTATATGGTAAAGGTGTTCCATCATCAAGATGAATATAAGCTTTATCCTTATTGAGGTAATATCTATTAGCATCTAAATCAATATTTTTTACCGGTTGCAGATGAGTCATTTGCATAGGAGAACTCCTTATCTGACTTACATTAGTTTTATTTATATCATCAAGATTTATTTTCTTATCAACAGATTCAAAATATCCAAAAATGTCATCGATAGGATTTAAAAATGAAACATCTTTATACTTTTTTTCTTTATTAATCGAATCAGTAATTGGTAAATATAAAGATTGGAAGGATTCTTTCCACCATTTTCTCCAACATTGAGCTGAAATATAAGGGTAGTTTATTCCGTTCAATTCAAAAGATTTTGGGACACTTATATCTTCTTTACCTTCAGTTATTGATTCAGATCCATTTAAAAAAGCACCACGTGCATTAATTGAAAAACAACCCGTAAGATGTGTAATTTCCATAATAATTCATTTGAGTCTTTTCTGTTTTTATCTTTATCTTTTAGATAATATTTATCCTACACTTAAAAAAATAGGATTTGATATGTGATATAATTTTAAATTTTTATCTTTTGAAAGATTTTTTTACTACTATTTTTATATAACAATATTTTAATATTTAAAAATTTGGAACTTCACAAATTTACTCATTAATATTAAATCTTCTTTATGAAACTAAATTAAACACCATTTTCTTATACAACTACCTTAATAAGAACATTTTTAAATCTTCTATTTGAAGCTAAATTCATCTGAAAATTTATTATCTTAACATAAAATAAATTTCAATCTTCACTTGAAGCTAAATGTTTTTAAATCATTATTTAATTACTCTTTCTCATAATCAAGCTCA
>CAZGJX010000193.1:0-4649 GCA_964525635.1 uncultured archaeon | reverse complement strand
TAAATTTTTTAGTATAATAAGGAGGGAATACCTATTTAAACCAGAATAGAGAGATAATTTGTTGATTTTTATAAATAATTATACCTTTTTATAACATTTTAACCAACTATTTTTATAATATCTAAAGGATTTTTTTTAAAAAAATAATAGATTTCAATACATTTTATAATTTGATATTAATGAAACACATCGAAAGAATCCTTATTATTTGTACAGGTAATACTGCAAGATCTCCCGTTGCTGAATATTTAGCTAAATTCTATGTTCAAAAATTTAAAGTGAATTTAAAAATAAATAGTTGTGGTCTTTTTAACGCTTTTGATAATATGCAACCTCAATCAAGAGCTTATTTAGATAAATTGGGGATTAAACACTCAGATTTTAAGCCCCAAATAGTATGTCCTAAACTTCTTAGAGAAGCAGATTTAATAATTACTATGGAGATTTATCATAAAGAACAAATTTTATATAATTATAATCAAGATGGAAACATTCAGGATAAGATTTTTACTCTGAAGGAATTTAATGGAGAAAAACAAGATATAGATATAATTGATCCTTATTATTGGTCTTCGAGTTTTTACAAAAAAATACTTAAAATAATTGATGTTAATGTTGAAAAAATGATTCAAAAAGTCATTGAAATGAATAAATAAATTAGTTAAATAATTAAATTAGAATAAAATAATTATATTCTTATTTCATTAAGGATATCATCAAAGTAGAATATATTAGTTGGATCAACTTCTTCTTTTATTGTATTTGCTAAAGAATATTTAAATGCCCAAACTTCTATCTTTTTATTTATTTTGTTTAATTTCTTAATTACTGGAAGGAAATCGCCATCTCCTGAAACTAAAACAGCAATATCGTAAGCATTTTCATAAGCAAAGGAGATCATATCGATTGCTAATTTAACATCCACCTTTTTTTCAATTGAAGCATTTGATACTTTCTTATCAAAACTTGCTTTAATTATATACCCACTTTTATTACTCAGATCTTTATACCATTTCTTTTTTTCATTACTTATTGGATAAACTATTCCTTCATATAAAAATATACTAATAAGAATTCTCCCATTCACGATAATATTCTTGAGTTTTTCATAATTTGCTTTTATATTATACTTTTTAAATCCATTGAAAATATTGCTATTATCAATGAAAACCATAATTCTCTCGGAGTTACGATTTAGCTGATCCATATTATATGATAGTTTATTGTTAAATTTTAATACAATACAAAAATATATTAACCATAGTTGATAAATTCTTAGACAAAGATTCTAATAAAGTAATTCAACCAATTCAATTTAGTTTAAAAATAGTCAAGAATGAAATTGATTTTAAGGATTTAATAGAGAAGAAATTAATTGAAATAGCTAATGAAAATGAATATGAACAGATTGATAGGAATGATCTAAAAAGAAGAGATAGATGAAATTACTATTCAATTAAATAAATCCTTAATTTAAAAGAAAAAAAAGGTTTTATAAAAAAAAATTATATAGGAATATCTTTTTTATTGAAAATAATAAGGCTTGCTATTACTAATCCAGCATTTACAGAACCTAAAACAATAAGATCTTGAATGTATAAAACAAAGTTCGCTCCAACTAAGTATTCAGTAGGATTAAAATAGTAGAATATTGAAATATATTTTACTCCTTGAATTGATTCATCCATATAACTATAAAATTCACCAATAAAGAACATTAAAAATAAAACTACAGATCCAAATGCCATTGATTTTCTTGTAGCAAGAAACACTGTTGAAAACAGTTTTGCAAACATAGCTAGAGCACCTAAGAAAAGGACGACATTGAAATAAGTCAACCATAATCTATCTAAATATAATCCCTCTTTTATAAACATTGAAGATAGTGCCATACCTCCGGTCGTTATAAGAAAGAAAATACCCATTGTAATTACAATGAAAATGTAAAGGAATGTAATTTTACTACCTAAGAAGCTGTTTCGAGAAACTGGTTTAGAAAGTGAAAGATCAATAGTTTTTTCTTCTACTTCTCGAGATAATAGACCACCTGCCATGTACATGGTGTAAATACCTGCGTATATCCAAATAAATAATAACATTTCTAAACTCCAGAATCCATAGGGACTAGTAAAATTATCGACATCTCCAAAGAAATCAAGCATCCCTTCTGGTAAACCTTCAATAAATGTTTGTATTACCTCAAAATCAATACTTCCAAACAAATATATTACATAGTAGCTAAGTAATCCTATAAGGCCACCCAAAATTAATATTATGTATTTCTTTGCCAGTAAATTTTCCTTTAAACTTATTATAAATTGTCTCATCTAAGATTCCACCTCCTTAATTTTTAGAGATTTTTTTTCCTGAGATGAGGATACCTGATAATATTTTAAGAATAAATCCTCTAATGCTGGACTTATAATATCAGTATCAACAATTTCTGCTTCCGAAAGTAAATTAAGAATCTTAGAGAGCACCTCTCGAGATACAAAAAATGATGCATGTCTATCATCTAGGATGATTTCTTCCACTTTTTCAATTGATAGCTTGTTTGAAAACTCTTGTAAGCTTTTTGCAGATGTGAATTCAACTTTAATTTCTTTCATTGCAATATGTTTTAATTGTTGGATCGTTGCTACTTCAACTATAGTTCCCTCACGAATAATCCCAACACGATGAGCAACTTTTTCTACTTCACCTAGTAAATGAGAACTCAATAAGACAGTAGAACCAGTTTCTTCTTGTTGTTTATGGAGAATTTTGTAGAATTCAGCTGTGATAAGCGGATCTAAACCTGAAGTTGGTTCATCAAGTATAAGTAGCTCTACTTTAGGGGCAAGAGTAAGTATTATCCCAATTTTCTGTTTATTACCTTTACTAAGCTCTTTTACTTTCCTGTCAAGTTCCAATCCAAAAATATCCGCTAATTCTTCTACACGACGCTTAGGAATATGATTTTGATATAATCCAAGGAGATAATATATATTTCGTCGAGCAGATTTTTCTTGAAATAATCCTAACTCCCCAGGTAAATAAGCTATACGTTGACGTATTGCTACTGAGTCAAGATGAACATCAAGATTAAATATTTTCGCTTCTCCAGATGTTTTTCGGATAAGATCTAATAATACTCGAATAGTTGTAGTCTTCCCTGCACCATTAGGTCCAAGTAATCCAAAGATTTCTCCTTTATAAATGTCCAAATTTAAATTGTCGATTCCTCTACTTTTTCCATAATATTTTGATAATTCTTTTATTTGAATTATTATTTCATTAGACATTTTTTTTCCACCAATAATTATTTAATTTTTTGATTTATACTTAATATTTTTCATATTAATTCTAATAAATTAGGAACACCTAATTTTAATATTTTCTTTTCCAAGTTTCAAAGGATATGAAATCATAATAAATATATGGATTTAACTATTTAAATGTTTTCACAAAAATTGAAAAATCTGAAAATATTATGAAATTTCGAATTATATAAAAATGCATGCTATTTAAGTGATTAATGAAAATTAAACGACTAAATATGTTTTACTAAGACCTAAAGCATCTTTTTATTGATAAATTAAATTAAAATATAAAAATTGAGTAAATTAAAAATTTCATTATAAAAATTATACATCATAATTAATTAAAATGATAACTATTTTCCTAACTAAAAAGATATAAATATAATTTCTATGATTGTTAGGTTAATGGTAAATCAAATAAATATAAATAATGCCACTTTAGAAATTTATGTCGATGAATTACATAATGCTAAATGTGATGCTATAGTTATTCCATCTAACAGTCGACTTTTACCAAGTGGAGTATTAAGATGTAAAGTTTTAAAAAAAGCTGGTGCGAAAGTTCAAATTGAATGCAATAAGATCATCAATAAAATTTCTACTATTCCAGTTGGCGGTGCTATAATAACGTCTGGAGGTAAATTACACTCAAAAAATATAATTCATGCGAATAATTCAAGTCGAGATCAAAAAACATTAATGAAAGCTACTTGGAACGCTTTAAAATTAGCAGATAAAAAAGGATTTACCAAAATTGTTTTTTCTCCAATCTCAAGAGATATTCTAGGATATTCTGCTGAAACATGTGCAAATATAATGATTCCAACAATGATAAAATATATTACAGAGCATAATAAAAAAATAAAAAATATATATCTTTGTCTTGAAACTCTTCCTGATTATCAAGAGTTTGAAAAGGTTCTTGACACTCTAGCAAATTTTTTTTAGTGTCTATTTATCATGACTAATATACTTTAATTAAGTGTTTCATTTTTCTATGTTATATTCACACCCAACTTTAAAAGCTTTAGCAGGAAAATCTCCAACTCTCCAGTATTTCATATCATATGTAGAATATACAATAGGATTTATTTTTTTAATATTTGGTTTACTACCAATTAGAAAATCTTCATTAATATAACAATCAAAAATTTCTCCAATAAATATATAATTAGAACCTCCTAAGTCAATAGTTTTTATTAATTTACCACTTTAATCGCAAGAAAGCCATGTTCTTTACAGTAGTTCGTTATTTTCTAATCTTACATTTCTATCACCTTTTCCTTTTCAAGTTTTTATCATAAGAAAATATTGAGTAATAATTTGAGTCTTAGGGTTCTCGATTGC
>CAZGJX010000192.1:0-4661 GCA_964525635.1 uncultured archaeon | reverse complement strand
ACAATCTTCAATATTTTTTTCATGGAAAAAAGTCTTTTTTTAATGGAAAATCGAACTGAAAGGACAGTTTTGCTAAGCGCACTCTAATGAATGATAACAGCCATATCATTAAGAAATAGGAAAAGAATTAATTAAGAAAAGAGATTTTAACACTTTGATTGAATTATCAACTAATTATTAAATAAAAAAAGCTTTTAATCTTTACAATCCGATGATAAATTATTATTAAGATAATAGTAATAATATCGTGAAATAACTGTTTTGCAAAACGCTTTTTCCTAAGCGTTTTCCCATCTCTCATCAAGGTCTGAGAAACTTAGGAATAAAGTAGAATTAGTTATTATAATCTCATTATCTCTGCATTATAAATAAAAGATATAAAGTTATTTGACTTATAATTTCAAGATATAATAGAAGAAAAATTAAATATAATTAAGAAATTTTTATTTTTATGAAATGTAATATCTTAATTTGTAAACTCTGTGTTTGATTTTTATTAAGATTTAGTAGAAAAAAATATCTTTCAATCCATTATATAATTTCTTTCAGATTACATAATAGTTTTAAATATTCAAGACTTCTAAACTATATAATAAAAAGAGAGAGTTAATAATTATGCGTTATAATCCCATTCCTTTTTTGAAGCAAAGAACATACCCTTGGATTACGTATAATCTTTATAAAAATATCTTAACCAAATCTAAAGATGAGGATGTACTATTAAAAATTAAGAAAGCAATGATAAATAGTGAACTCATCCAAGAATCAATTAATATTGCTAAAATGTGGGAAGATTCTATTTTAAAACGACATAATGATGCAACTCATCCAATACATTATCTTGAGATTATTACAGAATTTGGATTGAATCAGAATGATCCTGATGTTTTAAAGATATGTCAGTTAATCTTTGCACACCAAACCAATGATGGAGCCTTTCAAACTAAAATATTAGTACCAAAGCAATTTAAAGGGAGTGGTGAAGCAAGTTGGGATTGGATGACTTGTGATATTCCAATTTTAATTTATTTCCTTAGTACTATGGGGTTTCAAGATGATTTACGTGTTAAAAAAGCAATTAAACATTTAGTAGGATTAATTCAGGATAATGGATTGAGGTGCTATAGTTCGATTCCAAAATTTAGAGGTCCAGGAAGAAAGGAAGATCATTGTCCTTATGCAAATCTTTTAGCTTTGAAAGTATTAGCAAACTTTTTGGATAGTAAATATATTCAGGATGCATGTAGTAATGCCATTCAAGCACAACTTGATTTCTGGAAAAATCGTACAGAACGAAAAATTTACTTATTTGGTATTGGAACTGACTTTAAAAAATTAAAATATCCGAATATCTATTATAACATTGTTCATGTTCTTGATGTTCTCAGTTTATTTAAAGAAGCACGAGAATCTAATTATTTTCAAGAAATGTTAACTATTGTAAATAATAAGCAAAATGAGGATGGAAGTTTTATTGCAGAATCAGTATGGCGTGCATTCAAAAATTATGATTTTGGTCAGAAAAAATATTCTTCTCCAACATTAACATATAAAATTACTGAAATTAATAATAGATGCAATAATCTTGATAATGAATGGATCTTAGACAACATATAAGTATAATTATTTTGAAAATTCTTTTTTTCCATGGAAAAAGGGACTATTTTAATGGAAAACTAGAGTGAAAGGACAGTTTTGCTAAGCTCAAAATTATCAAATAAATCATCTATTAGGTTTCCAGATTTAACCATAATTGAGAAATCTCTAATTTCATTATTATATTGCTTGTAATAATCAAAAAAAGAATTACCTCAAACAATATCTATACTTTTTTTAACTATTTATTACAAAATATTATATGCTCTAAAGGATACTCGATACCATGACTACGTAAATGGCTATCATGCTTTTTTAAGAACTCGGGATCAACACTCCAGTTTGTAAAGGTTTCAATTGCCGATTCATAATCCAATTGAATACCTATCTTTAAGTACTTAATTGTTATATCCTTAAATCCAATTTTATGCATAAGAATAGCTATTTCATCAGAATAGGGTGAAAACCAATCTGGTTTTGGTTGAGAGGTCTCTAAGGAATATTTATCTGCTTCAATAAATAATCTCTGAGGAGTATTTTCTGGAACTGGATTGATTTCTGCATGAGCCATTTGACTATTTGGATTTAAAATCCTATAAAATTCCATGAGTGTCTTCTCGAGTCCATATTGATCAAGATCACAAAGCAACTCATTTGAGAAGATTAGATCAATGCTTTCACTCTCTATACCTTCAATATTCCTCACATCTCCTTGTTTAATTGTTATAATATCTGTCAGATTTTCTTTCTGAATTTAACTCTTAAGAATTTTGAGACTATTAGAATAAGGACCTCCTGAAAGATCAAAAGCAATTAAATTAAGGTTTTGAATAAATTTTCTAACTTTTTTAGCAAATGGAATAGTTAATTCACCTTGACTGCATCCTGCTTCAAGAATAGTAGAAAATTTCAGATTGATATTATCTAAAATGAAATCTGTTAATCTACTGTAAAAATCATGAATTAAATCTTTCATCTTATTGTGTTTTTCTTTTAAAAATTAAAAACCTTTGAATGCCTATCATACTATAAGAACAATTAATTTTTAAGTTTACTACTTTAAAAATGAATATTTACCTATAAGTATATTGAAGTAATATTATTATAAATTTGAATTTTAAGATTTTACTTCCTTTCTTTCTAATAAAATAGTATAAATAGGATTGAAATGATAGGAATTGAACGTGTACCTATTAGATTATAATATTAAAAAGATTGTACTTTTTTCATCATTATTTTTTTAATCAAAATCTTCTTTTCATGGAAAATATAATGGTTCTAGTGGAATTTAAGAAGAAAAGGATAGTTGTGCTAACTTTAATCCAAAATCATAATTAGTTATATTGAAAGATCAGATAAAGGAGTGGATTTTTCACATTAATATTCAAATAGTTTATCAAAAAATTCAAACATATTTAGATCATTTTTAATAATAAGATAATTATTAAAATTTAGTTTTTCTCCTTCAAATAAGAGTATACATATGATATTTCCATATTTAACTATTGTAAAGTTAAAAAGATCAATTTTATCAACTATTCTAACCTCTTCTATTAATCTAAAATATTTATCCCTATTTTTATTATTTTGATTTTTCAATATTTCCTTTAAATATGTATTATCAGAGATTAAACATGATTTGATATTATTAACAAATTTCTCTAAAGATTGAATATCAATTATAAGATCATTAGGAAAGGCTTTTAAAAAATTAAACACTAAATCAGAACTCCATCTACCTAATATTTTACATTCAATTTCTTCATCTAAATCAAATTTGATTTGACTCAAAAATAAATTCATTTCTTTTATAAAATCCCAAATACTATTATGAATTTCAATATTCTTTAAATATGGTAGGAACTCATGCATAAGATTGAAAGGGATCCTATCAGCGGGTATTTTTCCAAAGAAATACCGAAATTTATTAAATTTTTTAAAATGGTAAAGTTCTGTTAAAAAATATATACCAAAATTTGAGATTTTATAATTTTTTTCCTAATTTATAAATTAAATTAGAATTAAGTAATCTTCTTAGATATTCTTGAATAGTTGAAGTTGGTAAACTTAATTCTTGAGCAGTATTTGTTAAATTTAAACTTCTTGATTAGAATTATACAAAGTTAAAATTTGATAAGAGATAATAGATGAAAGAAACTTAAAAGATCTTATTGTCTCCAAATTATTTTATAAAAAGAAATGATTCATAGAAAAGAGACTGAATAAAAATATTATTAAGATTATTTTTAAGAGTTTTTTCTATAGAACAAAAATAATCATCTATATTATTTTCTGACTAAATTCCATAATCTAAAATTCTAGATCCATGAATTATACGAATTATTTCAATATTATCTTTATAAATTCTGTAAATAATACGATAATTTCTTAGGATTAATTCTCGAATAGCTGGATCATCAAGTTCAGGAATCTTTCTTCCTATTTTTGGGAATTGAACTAAATGTTGAACCTTCTCATGGACCTGTTCATAAAAAGCTAGAGCATATTCAAGAGAATCTTGAGCAATATAATCAATAATTTCGATCAAGTCATTCTGAGCAACTGGAGACCATTCTATTTTAACCATTGTTCCAATCTCTTTTTTACATTTTCCATGACTTTTTCGTGTGGGATTCCTTTACCTTGATCAAGTTGTTCAATACCTGAGAGTATTTTTTTTTTAACATAAAGATGATACATAATATCATCGATTGTAACATCTTCAGGTAAATTTTTTATAAGAGTAATAATATCCTCTTTAAGATTAGTTGTCATATTTAATCAATATTAAAATAATTAATCTAACTTTAATAATTTTCCATCTATTATTTTAATTTATGAGGTGAGTTTAATTGAATAACAATCAATCCTATAAATTCTTAAAACCTAAATTTTACATAAGTTTTTTGGAGGATTTATTACAAAAAAAAGACTTTTCATGGAAAAAATAACTATTTTAATGGAATTTAAGAAGAAAAGGACAGTTTTGCTAAACTCACTCTAATGGATGATAAGAGGCATATCATTAAAATATAAGATTATTAATTGATAAAATATCGAATTTT
>CAZGJX010000191.1:0-4692 GCA_964525635.1 uncultured archaeon | reverse complement strand
TTTTAATTATTATAATTGTCATAATACCCTAAAATATTGTAGAATATCTTATAAATAACTAAATATCGGGAAATAAAGAAAAATTAAATTGTTTAAATCAAGAAGAAAAAAAATAATTTAAAATTTTTGCTTTTAGGAATCCCCCTCTCCTTGTTTTAGAATATTATAAAAGATTGTATATCATTTAATTATATTCAATCTCTGAAAACTCAATTAGATAATATAAATCCTAATTTGCTGTTTATTATTAGTGATTTATCATAGGATAAGAATCTTCTTAATTGATAATAACGTTATAATTAATATATGCTTATTGCAAAATTCCCTCATAAATTATTTCAACCCATCTCCCAAAATGTTTAATAATGTCTTCTTTAAAATTGTTAAGGAACATAATATTATACATAAAATAGTTTATGGACACACCCCCCACAGAGACTTATCATTTAAATTTATTAAAAATAAATAGTATTGATCATATTCAGGTTGTTTTAAATAAGAACCAATATAAAATAAAAGATATTATATGAAATTGATGGATAATGAAGGTTGCTTTGGTTGAACCAAATTGGGATTATAGAGTTCAAAGAAAAGATTGGAAAGATTACATGTTATCATATTATCTCCCAATTGGATTATTAAAGTTGGGAACCCTTTATAGGAATAAAGGAGCTTCAATAGAATTATTACGGGGAAAAAATATACCACAAAATCCTCCCGATTTAATATTAATTACATCTTTATTCACTTATTGGTGGCAACCTGTTTGGAATTCCGTGAGAATTTATAAAAAATTGTATCCAGAGGTAAAAATTATGGTAGGTGGGATATATGCTTCAATAATGCCCGAACATTGCAAAAAGAGTGGTTGTGAAGAAGTTCACATTGGATTATTAGAAGAAGCAGAATCACTTATCCCAGCATATGATTTAATACAAGATTGTAATTTCTGTGTAATTCATGCAAGTAGGGGATGCATTCGAAAGTGTTCTTTTTGTTATGTCCATAAGTTAGAACCTAAGTTTGTTCCAAAAAGGAGTATTAAAAAAGAGATAGTCAAACCTATTGTTTCTTTTTTAGATAATAACCTCCTTAGCAATCCTTACATTAAAAATATTCTTACAGAACTAATAGAAGCAGATGTAAAGAATAGTTATTGTTTATCTGGACTGGATGCTGCATTAGTCACTCAAAAGATTGCAAAATTAATGTTTAAGGCTAATTTTCAAGATGTACGCATTTCATTTGATAGAGCAGATGAAGAGAAGACATGTGAGCGAGCTATAACGTATTTCGAAGAAGCAGGATATGAACGTAATAAAATTAGTGTGTTTCTACTTTACAATTATGAAGATACTTTTAAAGAGGTAGAAAGAAGGAGGAGGCTCATTAAGGATTGGGGGGCTCATACAATTAAACAAAGATATATTCCAATTCCTTCTCTGACACAAAAATATCTTCATCCGAAATGGACTGAGGATGAATGTAAACAATTTGCTATAAATTGTAGTAAACAACTAAAAAATTAACATATAATCTTAATAAAATTAAAAATAAATACCATCTAATAAGAAGAAAAATATAGGATAGTACTAAATTATAAATTTAATGTATGAGAGATATTGAATGAATTGGTCTATATCTAAAGCAAAAATATTTTCAAAATGCCAAAGAAAATGGTTTTATTATGAAATTATGGCAAAAAAAAATAGTAAAGATAAAGATAGGTTTGAAGCTTATATTTTAAAACAATTAGGGAGTATTCATGCTTGGAGGGGAAATATTGTTGATTATGTTATCGAAAATTGTTTAGTTCCTGAATTTAATAAAGGTCTTATTCCTCCTTTTGATAAAATTAAAACTCTTGTTTCTGAGTTAATGAGAAAACAATTAGAGTTCGCAAAGCTAAGAAAATATAGAAATCCTAAATTAACTAAAAAGAATGCAGGTGTTAGTTATTGCGCCCTACGAGAAATTGAGAATTCAGAGGGATTAGATGATGTATCTATAAAAAAAATAAAAAAACAGGTAATAATATCGCTTAAGAACTTACTTCAATCGGATCTTATGAAAACTCTTTTAGACCCAAATACATTTTTAGTTGCTCAAAAAAATCTCAATTTTAAATTCAAAGAATTAAACATTATAAGTCGCCCAGATTTAATAGTTTATTTCAGAAATAAATCCCCATTAATCATTGATTGGAAAGTTTACTTTCATAAAAAAGAAAATGCCTGGATGCAACTTGGAATTTATGCTATTGCTCTAACAGAATGTCTTTTGACTGATCCTTTCCAGAATCATATTGATGATCCAACAAAAATAAGATTAATTGAATATCAACTTTTAAAAAATTATACTAACAATTATAAACTTACTAATTCAGATATTAGTTATATTAAGGATTATATATATAGTTCTTTACAAGAGATGGATATCCTAATAAACAACAAGAAATATAATGAAATTGATATTGAACTTTTTAAAAGGACTTCTAATCTTGAGATATGTAAATATTGTTCTTTTAAAACTTTATGCTGGAACAAAAAAATAAAATATCAAGTAAATTTAATGAAATTTCTTAATAAATAGAATAATACAAAAGTATCTCTCTTAAATTGCTACTGCTATTATTTCAATTTTTTAATTGGAAAATTCTTATATTAAATTATTTTAAGAAATAATTATAATATTTTTTCCATTTTCTAAGTCGAGTATAGGTATATAATGTATTGATTCCTTTAAATTCTAATTTTTTTTCTTGTTAATTTAAAATTATTGATTTGATATAAATTAGTTATCAAATCATTTTTTCATTGTTGCCAGATTTTCTGCTTTAATATCAAACCATTTCTTTATAAAGAATGTCATTTCATTAATTGTAAATTGCCCACAAAAATATAGTATTTAAGATTTAATTTGTCATTTCATTTTTCGAAACCACAGATGTGATTTTCCAAAAATAATCCAAAATTTTCCAAAATAATACAAAACTTTTCAAAAATAATCTCATATCTTTATCTATTTTTCTAAATTCTTGATAATATGTCTAATAGAATTTTAAAATATAATGGAGTAAGACTTCAATTTGATCAAGCTCTTATTTTAGAAGAACTCGAATCTCAATTAAATAAAAAGATTCCAAAATTATCTAAAATGAAAAACAAGGATTTTGCTTTTGGATTTATTTCAAAAAAAGAAAATATTATAAGTTTAGGGCTTTTTAACCAGGAATTAGATACCTTTCCAGAACAAATTTGCTCTTTGAATAAACTTAAAATTCTAGAGATAGGAGGAAATCCATTTAAAACGCTTCCAATATCGATAGCTAATCTGGAGGATCTTCATAGATTTGATATATCATATAATCAGTTAACTAGTCTCCCAGAAGAAATAGGTCAATTAATAAAACTAAAATATCTTAATATAAGTAAGTTTCATATGCATACCATAAAAGGTATAAGTAATGTTCCAGAATCAATTGGAAATTTGACGAATCTTCAACAATTGGGATTAATCAATAATCAAATATCCACCCTCCCTGAGAGTATAGGAAAATTAACCCAATTAAGATATTTGAATGTAGGTATTAACAATTTAGAATCAATTCCCGCTATAATTGGTAATTTAGTAAATTTAGAAGACTTGGCTTTACATATGAATAAATTAACTTCACTACCGGATAATATTGGTAATCTTATTAATCTTCAGAATTTATATATATATGGTAATCAATTAAATTCACTCCCTGATAAAATTAAAAATTTGCAGCATTTAAAATACATAGATATGGGAATTAATAAATTTAAAACAATACCAAGCGTTATTTCTCATTTATCTAATCTTGAAGAAATTTCTTTACGTTATAACCAATTAAATTCACTTCCTGAATTCTTGGGAAATCTCTCTAAGCTTGAAAGGATTGATTTATTACATAATAAATTAAAAACACTACCTGAAAGTTTGGGTACTCTTCCAAACCTTAATAGTTTACATTTAGAGGATAATGAATTAGAAAAATTACCCGAATCCTTTACTATCCTTAAAAAACTCACTGTTTTAGGATTGGATAAAAATCCAACATTACAACTTTCACCAAATTTAAAAAAATGGTTAGTAAAGCTAAAAAAAAAGAAATGTGAAATTAATGGAGTCAAGATCAGTTAAAATATATAATTTTAATTTTAATTATAGTTTTGTATTATTTTGAAAACCAAAAAATAAAATTTTAAAAATTCTCTTTATAAAGGTTTTTGGATTATTTTGAAAAATAGATCTCTATGATATCAATTTATTTATAAATGATTTTGGTTTATTTTTGAAAACTCACAGCAAATATTCTATTTTTGCTTATTAAAATTTTTAGATGAGCTATAAAAAATATTTTGCAATCTTTTTGGCTTAAAATAAATAGGAATAGTTAAGGATTAAATCTTTCAACTTATCTATAAATGATAAGTTTTTATCAACACAAAAAATATCTAATTTTTTGCTCATTTAGAAATTTTTAAGTTTAAAGAAAAATTTTGAAAGCCAATAGATTAATATTTTAAATTAAAATAAAGTAGAGATTTTACATACCATATCTTGGTAAGGATCGTTTCGTGTAATAATCCCAACCCTGTGTTTGATATGAGCGAAGAAAAACTAGCAATACATAAAAGAAAAGTAGAAGCGATCTCTGAAATGGTT
>CAZGJX010000190.1:0-4778 GCA_964525635.1 uncultured archaeon | reverse complement strand
TTACTTTACAAAAACTAATAAAGAGGGTATTCAATTATTATCTAAACAGTCTTTTGAAATTAAAATTATATAATAATAAAGATCAAATAAGTTTAAACAGATTTTAAAAAGAATTTAATTATTAAAACCTAATAGTTGAAGATTCAATATTTTAATTAATTTTAGATTTCCTGAGGTTTTTTTTACTAATTGAATATAACTCCATTAAAAGGAGTCCATGATAATATGATATTGAATCAAAATAGCCATCTCCATTACTAACTCCTGCATTCACTAAAGCTAATTGAGCATTAAGAGCCGCCCGTAAAAGAAGTTCAATTCCCTTATAAATTAAGTTAGGACTCCAAATATCTCTAATAGCATTTGCCCACCACATAGGACAACTATGAAGCCCTCTATCATAAAAATATCTTGCAGTATTATAATAATTCTCAACATTCCAACTTTCTGTTAAATCTAAATTATCCGCTAAATCCATTAGTTTATTTAAACTCTTCACTATTTTCCAATAATATTTATGAATATCATTATCAGGATGTTTCCATAAGGGATATGGAATTTTATCTTTTAAGTCATGATATGTAGTACTCCAACTTGAAGGTCGAGGAATCAATTTCTCTTCTGCAATAGGAAAATAACGGTCTAAATTTGTAATAAATTCAATTTCTATTTTATCCCTACTATTTTTATAGTATTGATTATTGTTTTCTTCTATGAGATCAAATGTTTTATTAATAAAAGTTTTTTCATAACCCCTAATATGATGCCCAAAAGTTTCTCCATCCATTGCTGTTAAAACATAAGTATTATTTTTATAATCTTTCTTTTCAACTTTATATAACGTTCCAAGTTCTTTAACAAATTCCTTTGCGTTAATTTCTTTAAACGAAATTTTATTACTTAAAAAATCATCTCTAAAAAATAATTGAAGTCCATTCGGTGTAGTATAAATTCTATCATAAGGCCAATTTGTAGGACAAGCAATCCCACTCATAATTATCCATTTATAGCCAAATTGACGTACTACTTTCACTGCTTTTGTTGATATTGCCATCTCTGGAGGGAAAAAACCTTTTCTTTCCCAATTATTACCAAACTCCTTTCGATTAATTTCCTCATTTAAACGTATTTGATGGAAAATTTCTTTTTTTGGAATTAGTGGTAAAATTGGATGATATTTTGCAGTTCCTAAAATTTGGATTTTATTTTCAGAAACTAATTTTTTTAATAATTCTAATGTCTCTGCCATTCCATACTCATTAAGGAGTTCTATAAGGATTCCATTGATATTCAGACAAAATTTTGCAGTTTCGAGATTATCGATAACATTAAATAACGGTAAATAACAGTCTTGATTTATATTTCTCAACACTTCAATATCTTGTGTTGGTGGTTGATAAATATGTAATAAAGGTGTCCAAAATGTTGTCATATCGAATTTTTTCCTTATTTTTCAGATTAATATTATTTTTCTATTATTGATTCTTTTATAGCGGTACCAAAATGAGTTGCTCCAGGTCCAATGTGAACTAAAACTTCATCTCCTATCTTAACGTCAACCACAGATTTAGCTTTACCTCCAGGTTCCACTAAGCGAATTGTTTCGGCATTTTGACAAACACAACTAATTAAGATATTCTTCTCTTCTTTCTTTGCTTCTAATTCAAATCTCAACATAGGGCGCACTTCAATTTTAACTCTTCCAATAGAAACTATTCTAGCTTCTCCTCTATGATTAACAACAAGTACTTTTTTACCCCCTTTTAATTCACTTAAATAATTAGTACGATATATATTTTCAGGATTGTCATCAGGAACCAAAACATAAGCAGATACATCTCCTGCATTGACTCTGAATGGTCTTGAAGAAACGAATTTTGTTTCAAAAACTTCTGCATGAACAAGAACAAAACCCATAGCAGTTGATCCTATTAACATACCTTCTCCAGAATAAAGTATAGAAGTTGTATCAACACATACCCGATTACTTTCTGGAATATCTTCTATACTGGTAACCTTTGCTTTTGTTAGTTCTATTTCAAATTTAGTACCTATCGTTTTTTTCAAATCTAAAATATCATTTGCATTTTTAGGAGTGATTAATACTCCATCTACACCAATTTCTAAAGTCTTGAACATAAGTTCTACTTCTTCAATACTATCTACTTGTGCAATTAATTCTGTATCTTTTTTATGCATTTCTGCAATTAAATTCTCAAAAGGAATTATTTTCCAATCCTTAGCAGATACGATTATAAAATCTATTTGTGAGTTATTTGATAATTCTACAATTTCTAACTCATCATCTTTAGATCTTAATTCCTTATAATATCCAATATTTTTCTTTGTATTATTTACATCTAATAATATCTTTTCAAGTTCCTCTTTATTTTCATATATAACATAGTCACAATCTAACTCAGTATCTCTTGAAAAGGTTTTTAATCGTTCAATATCTCCAAATTCAGAATATGTTTCTTTAGATATAAGGAAATTTAGAATATCTTTATTAAATGCCTCTTGAACAAGTTCTTTAAAATCTTTATCTTTATTTTCAAAGTTTAAAATTAT
Organism: uncultured archaeon; assembly: GCA_964525635.1. Taxonomy (GTDB): domain Archaea; phylum Asgardarchaeota; class Lokiarchaeia; order Sigyniarchaeales; family SOKP01; genus JAFGOA01. The sequence goes on along the minus strand of CAZGJX010000190.1, from coordinate 2,207 downwards.
TCTTTTCATTATTAATCAAAATTTGGACTCTATAAATTTTTATTATTTAAATTTACTTTATTTCTTAAGGTACAATGTTAATTATTCAAAATAAATTTTTAAATTAATAAACTCATATCTATAATAAAAAGATTAAAAAAATTATAAACTTTTAGCTGTGTGATGAAAAAATGGGTCTAAAAGATAAGTTATTTCCCAAAAAGGGACAAAGTAAAGATTTTACAATTACTAAAGCAAAAACTCATATAAAGAAGCTTGCTATGATAAACAAAAATTATAGCAAAAGAGCAGAAATAAGCAGAAAAAATGCGAAAATTGCATTACAGAGAGGAGAAAAGGATAGGGCCAAGAATTATTTAATACAATATAAAAATTATCAAACAAAAGTAGATAGAGCAAATAATATTCGAACTAAAATTGAAAGACAAATTGAAGCTTTAGAGGAAGGACAAATAGTTTCACAAACTGGCTCAGTAATGGAGGGTATGAGAGATGAACTCGAATATATTGCTACCAAAGCATCACCTACTAAAGCTGCTGAAATTGCAGAAGACTCTGAATTATATGTAACTCAAATAGAAGAAGCCGCGGATATTTTAGCAGGAGATCCCGAAATAGATCTTGCGATCGATGTAGGAGATGAACTTGAGCAATTAGAAACAGAAATGTTATTAGAACAAGGAGGTAGTATGCCAAAAGTTCCTTCAGATGATTTACAATATATTCCAGATTATGCTCTTGATGATGAACCACAAGTTGAATCAAAAGAAAAACTCCAAGAAGAAATTGAGAAATTAAGAAAGGAATTAGAAGGTTGAGTATAATAACTATTTATTTTACATTTTAATTATATAAAATTGCTTAGTAACTTCTATCTAAATTCTTTAACTGCTAAAACCATATTTTTTAATTTCCTTTTTACTATCTCATATGCAAAATCTTCGTTAAAAGCGTCTCTTAATGGTAAGAAGCCACAATCAGGTTTAATAAATAGATTTTCTTTTCCATAAATCTCTATTCCTTTTTTGACTGTTTTAATGACACTAGGTAAAGATTCTACATAATCATCTATATTACCATTCGTAATTGGCATGATTTTGGTCTTTACAGCACCTAAAGCTAAATATTTATCACTTTTTTCAAAGTGTCTTTTTTCAAAAATCTCAAAATTTTTTTCATTTGTTTGAAATTCATGATCTAAAATATTTACATTTGTCTCTAATAGCATATCTCTTAATTTGGGACTAATTTGGCCACATACATGAATAGATGATAAATACTTTATCCCTGAAATGACTTTATTTAAAACATTAATAACAAAATCTTCAGAATGAAACATTATTTTTTTTCCAACTAAAAGTCCTAAAATTGGTTCATCAATTGATATGATCTCTACTCCCATATCATTATATGCTTTCGCTGTAATTTTCATTATTTCTGATAATTTTTCGACTACCCAATCAGTCATAATGGCCCTTGGTTCATTAAATAAAATGGTTTTAATTCCTTGAGAAAGTTTTTCTTTTAGAATTATTTCACTAGCTAGAGTAAAGGGCCCCGTTAAACATCCTTTGGTTCCCTTAATTTTAATTTTTAAATCTTTATGTTTATCTAGAAAATCAATTAGATTTTTAATATATTTTAATGCTATGGGTTTCTTTGGTATTTTAAAATCATTACCTAAATAATATTTATTATCCATTTCCTCTAATCCAGATATTATGGAAGATAATGGGGATAAAAACTGTGTTATTAGGGATTCCAACTGTCCATAACATGGATAATCAATTCCCAAATTAATTTGATCTTCTATAGTTCGATTCACATTTTCTTTAGTGTTTGCGAGTGGAAAACTTCCTACTACTGTTGTCCAAAGTCCATTTTTATCCATATAGATATCCTCAATCATTAGTTGATTTTTAAAATACTATCTTATTAGGAAAATTAATGTTATTCTTATATTCTTTATGGATTATACTATTCACTTAATAAAATACTCTTATTTTATAAGAAATTCAGATCTTTTAAAAAAAAAAAATTTTAATTAGTTTTTCTTTTAAATTTATATGCTACAATAATTATTGTAGAAACGACTCCAAATATTATAAAGAATTCTAATCCAAACCATGGAACATCCCATAAATTATCTGGAGTTGTGGTTGTTGTAGTAGTTGTTGTGGTTGTGGTTGTTGTAGTAGTTGTTGTGG
>CAZGJX010000189.1:0-4888 GCA_964525635.1 uncultured archaeon | reverse complement strand
ATTTGTTGCATTTCATTTTCGATAAAATCATTATAGGAATCCAAATGTTGTCGAACTAATCCTTTTTCATCAAATAGACTCTTAAGAATTATCCATTTGTCCTCATTAGATAATTTTTCTATGCTCATAATATTATCCTAATTAGATTAAATTTAATAAAAAGAAATTGATTCAAACTTTTTCTTTTTTAACATATCTATAATAATTAACTTCCAAAACTGTTGTATCAGAATCTCTAATAATTTTTATAACATCCCCTTCTTTTGCACCAATCGCGATAGACACTGGATCTTTCTCAAATATCTGGGGAAGATCAGTAAAATGAATTTTATATTTTTCTAACAGTTCTTCAGTTTCAGATTTAGTTAGAAGAATATGCTTAGGTACTAATTTATGTAAAAGCACATCTACTTTTTTTTTCTTAGTCAAGGAATTATCCTCATTTTAGAAATTATATTTGTTAAGAATGTATTTCTAAAAAATTTTGCTATTTTGAAATAAAAAAAAAAAGAATTAAGATTTTATTTTTCTGCAGATCTAAAATAAAAACCCATTATTAGTATTATAATTACAGAAAAACCATATATCCTATCTTATATTCTTTTATTTGCTGGTAATTCTAATTCCACGATTGTGTAGGTTATTCCGTCGGAAAAGTATAATATCAATAAGAAAAGAAGCGTTAATGATAAAATCGTTCTTTTTATAGCAATCTGATATCCTTTATCTAATGGTGTTTTAGGTCTATCTTTACGGCTACTTTCTATCCATATTAATCCAGCAAAAAATGTTATAATCATTGCAAAAAGGTGAAAAGAAATTTTGACTTTTTCCAGCATCCCTTTCCCAAATAAATATGTTAAGAATAAAGAAAACAATCATTATTCCTAAGAAAATAGACTTTACTTCTCGTTTAACTATAATACCATGAAAATTTTCCATTTGTTTTAATTCTACACCTACTAGATCATCTGTTTCCATATTTTTTTTTAAAGTGGTTTTATTTTATGTAATATAATTCTTTGTATGTATCATTCAATTTTTTGTGGATTTTCAACTTTGAATTCTATAAATATTCTCAATTACAAAATCGGTTAACATTAATTAATAATAGAACTAAGGGATAAAGATATTTGATTAAAACTTTGAATTTTCACATAAATTATTAATTAGTTAGTTTTTTTTAGCTATTGTAAATAAAAATTCTAATTTGAATAAATTACTATCATTAAGGAAAGAAATCAAAAACTTAGGAGAAATTAAACGATATGAATAGTGTTTGAAAATAAGAAGAAAGATGATTATATATTATATTGAGTAATATTAGGAAAAAAAAAAGAAAAAATTTGAATTTCTAGTTAAATGGTATTTCTTATTAACTTTTTTTCTAAGCTAAGTAAAATTCTTCATTAAGATTTCCATCGAATTCTTGGGGTTGATCAACTTCCGTCTTATTGAAATTAATATGAGAGCATTCAAATATAGATTCCATTGATTGATGTGGATTTCCTTCGTATTCCCCTTGCCATCCATATTCTAAGAAACTATACGTCCACTCTGAATTCATTAGATAGGGATCTTGATATCCATATCCATCCTCAGTACAGGTTGTAGTACAATAAATATGGTCTTTATTGCTTAATGCCATGAGTTCAGGTCCCATACCCCCTGAAAAGCAATGAGAAATAAAGATAAATATATTAACACCTATATCGAACTTACTAATATCAGAGGCTAACTCCGTATCGTGATAAGCACCCTGTTGTGGAAGGGAAACATAATCCCACATGCATAAATATGTATCCCTCCCTCCATGTCCACTGGAAATAATTACTACTGTATCACCCGGTCTTGCAAGAAGAGCAAAAGTTTGTATTGCTTTACGTACATTATCTTCTGTAGCAAATCCATTATGAATAGGATAGTTATTTAGATGACCATCACCATATACTTGGCAATAGTAATCGAGTTCAGTCAGATGATTATACCAATCTGTCGCATCTTCATCGGAACATTCAAGATCATTCATAGCGTTATAGTCAGAAATTCCAACTATTATTGCATACTTTTTTGCTTCTCCTTCTTCTCTTTCTATTATAGTATAGTCTAGGTTATCTAAAAAGAAATTAGTTGTACTTGATCCTGGGGAACAATGACTATGCCCTAACGTAATTTTACAAATATCATCGGAGAATCTCCAATTAATTACCGTTAATGAGTGATATCCATTAAAAATTCCATTTATATAAGATTGACATAAAACATTTGTATTTGCGGAACAGTCAAGATCTCGTTTAAATGAGAATATTAATTCAAAACTATAAATACGATTCTCTTCAAGATCTCGATAAATTATCTCATCTTGTGCATATGGATCGGCATCTTTAAAATATAAATTAGGACCACAAAGGAAAATCTCTAATCTTCGTGCATTATTATCACTTAATAATATCTGGAATTTTGCGTCGTGATTGTAATTATTGGATGTTGCGATATCAAATTTAATGTGGAGAAAATCATCCGAATTACAAAGATCTTCAACAAAAAAATCCCTAGATATTGATTGAGCATAATGTGTATTATGAATTTTTAAGAGTTTTTCGTTTTGGTTAAGATTTTCTAAATTTGTATCAGAAGAATCAATAACTTTAATATAATAACTATCTGTATTCGAGATTTGACTATGTTCCCATCCTGTAGGTTGTAACCCTATAATATCATCATCAAAATCAAAAAAGCTAGATGTAAAATTATTTTGAGATACACTTACAGGAATATAATCCTTTGCTGTTGAAATAAAATATTTTCCATATTCCAATGTACCTGTCTCATAGCTCATATTAGCATAAATATCTACTTTAAACTTGAAGGTACCAAAAGTATCCATTCTCATTGTATGACTTAATTCATTCATGTTTTTCCTAGCTCTAAATTCCCACACATCTTTATCATAATAGCCATAATAAATCTCTGCATAATATCCATCATAAAGAGGTTTTGGTACAATATTCCAGGTTAATGTTATACTTTCTCCTTCGTTAATTTCATATTTATCTATATTTAAATAGGGTTGTGGTGGGGGATGAGCTCGTACAGTCACCGAATCACTTTCTTCAGTTGCCACAAGCCAATTTCCTGGGATCATATGTAATACGCCGTCCCACATTGATTTTAAAGTAGCATATTCTTTCACTTTAAAGATATAGATTCCAACATCGTTTATTGTAATTGATTTACTTAAATCTCCAAGACCTGTTCTTTTACCTTTATATTGCCAATCACCATTGTCTTTCCTCATATATATCTTCGATACATAAGCACCATATGACCAATCACCTTCATTTGGTAAATCTGTAGCTATCCATTGAATAGTAACACTCTCTCCTTCATAAATTACATAGTCATCTATCTCAAGATTCAATTCTTCACCCACAGCAGAAGCAGGACTAGTAAAATTAACGATACAAATAGCATTAATTACAAATATTGCTAAAAACAGTTTAGCTGTAATTTTTTTAAGTTTTTGTCTTCGCATTTTTCCTCATTTGTTATTCTATAATTTTTAATATTAAATTACAGATGTTAATATAAAAATCCATCAGGACTAAAGTGATACAACAATGAATCTACATACTAATAAAAATAGGTGAATTTCAATATATAAACCCATCTGGTTAAAAATTTCAGTACTTTTTTTTTTAAAGTCTACACTAATTTTGCTATTTTCAAACAAAATTTAAAATAAATAAAAATAATTTTTTGTTAGAATTATGTAAAAAAACATTGAAAAACCCAATAACCACTTCTTTTACACAAAATATTAATTTTTTCTGCCAAACCCTTTTCAGTTAAATACTTAGAAACGTATATTGCTCCCATTTTTTTCTTGATAACAAACTCAAAGAATCCCTTTTTCTTTAAAAAGGTGGGAATAATACTAAATAAATCCAGAAATTCTTTTCTACCTTTTCTTAACGGAGGATTCATATAAATGGCATCAAACTTAATATCTTTATTTTCTATAGGTTTAAAATATTCTCCAGTAAAGATATGGATATATTCTTTATAATGCTGCAAATTTAATTTAACATTTTCTCTAACACACCATATTGCTCGTTTATTACTATCAATAAAATATATATGACTTTTAGGTGAATTATAGCCTAAAACCATTCCAATTGGTCCATATCCACATCCTAAATCTAATAAAACACTTGGATCCTCTGGAATTGTCATATTTTCGATAAAGATTTTAGTTCCTAAATCTAATTTTCTAAAAGAAAAAACACCTGTCGTTGTTTTAAATAAATATAAATGTCTTCTTAAGCTTTCTGAGATAGTCAATACTTTTAATTGTACATCAGGAAATTTTGAAGAATAATGTTGTTCCTTTTTACTCATTTTTTGCTAACTAAATCCTATTTTATTTTATTGTTTATTTTTGTTGATCCCATCGAGGATATGTCCCTCTTTTCATAAATACCTTATCATTTTTAGCCATAATTCCTTTTGTCGCTTTATATATCGTCATTGCATCCTTTTCAGAAACACCAAAACCAATTAATTCCTTTTTTAATGTCATGAATGCTACTTTTGTACCCTTCTTAATTCTAGCATCAACATAACAAATTCCTGCAGAAGCAAGAGCCGCTCCATGACATAAAGCATCTACTGCGGAATCACGAACATATATTTTAGGAAGATGGATAACCATTTTTTCCATGGGATGTATAATTTTTCTCAAATAAAAATCATCATTTTCTTGTTTGTAAATTGTATAAGCATCTTTAAGATTTTGTAGGGTTGCAAGACTGTTATCTTCTTTAAATGCTCCAACCTTGGTTCTTCTCAACTCAACCATATGTGCTCCAGAACATAATGCTTCTCC
>CAZGJX010000188.1:0-4908 GCA_964525635.1 uncultured archaeon | reverse complement strand
GAAATTTAAAAAAACCGCTATTTTATAAATGATCCTTCTCTTGTAAAATTAGCCGAATTTTCTTTAAAAAATATATATTAGATTTATCAATTATTAAATATATCATTTATAAAGATACGAAAAGATTTAAATATCTTCATGTGAAGAATATAAGATATTGATATTTGAAAGTAGAGAAAAAGTATGGATCAAGAATTTGTATTCAAGTTAATATTATTAGGTGATAAGGATGTAGGTAAGACTACTCTAACTTATCGCTATGTCACAGGTTTATTTAAAAAAAATATAAAACAAACAATCGGTATAGATATATTTTCTAAATTTGTTAATTTTAATGATACTTTAGTAAAATTCCAGATTTGGGATTTTGGGGGTGAACCAAGATTTAGATCTATTTTACCTAAGTATTGTACTGGAGCTGATGTTAGTCTTATTTTATTTGATATTAAAAATATGGCTTCTTATGAAAATTTACCTATATGGATTAATATAGTAAAAGATAACACTAAAGATATACCAATCCTTTTAATAGGGACTAAAAGTGATTTAGATGAAGAACGAGAAGTTCCTTCACATATGGGTGAAGATATAAAAAATAAACATAATTTAAATGGATTCATAGAAATATCTTCATTATCTGGGTCCAATATTCAAGAATTATTTAATCTTGTTGTAAAAATCCTTCTCGAAGAATATGTTAAATAATTTAAAAAATAAAAAAAATTTATTATATAATTCTAGAAACATCTATAGGTAAATTTTATTAGTATTATTATCAAATTTTTTGATCTGTGTTAATGATATTCATCAAATAATCGACTTCATTTACAATATGATATTTCTGCATTAGTTTAGATTTTTTTTTTTTCGTCTTTCTTTAGTTTTTTCTAAAAATATTGCAACCCATAGTGTAAAGAACATTATAAGTATAGGATAAATAATAATAATACCCCATACTACTATATCTCCAATTTTTAGATCTTGCATTCTCTTCATTATTTCATTTATAAACTGTATAAATGAAGATACAACTCCTATTCCCGCATATTCGTTTATCAGAATTTGAAACCAACTACTTACACTCCTAATTTGACGTATATCTCTTATTGATTTCACTTTATTTTTATTTGCATAGATAATTCTGGATTCTAATAAATACCATACGGGAGAATAGATTGCCATGGCGATTATGAGTGTAAAAATTAAAGTAATTGGAAAAAGACCCATCATGCTAATAAAATAGTCATCAATAGTATAATGGTCTGATAAAAATAAATCAATAAGAGTTTCAGGAAAAGATGATAAAAGCATTAGAGAAAAATTTGTAGCAAGTAAAGTGGGTACAATCATGTCAGAAATTATCATTTTTTCTTTTTCATCATGCTTGATAAGTATACCATATTCTATTTTTTTTCCAAGAATTCTTTTAAAAAAAAAATATATTGATACCACAATATACTGTCCGATTATGCAACCCAATATCATACATAATGGATAAAAAACAAACATAATAGTCAAAAACTCAATCGCAACATTACCAATTGGTAAAAACCTTACAGTGTTTTGTGTGCCTCCACTCCAAAATGTGAATAATCCTATAATGATAAATAGTATGATACAAATATAGCCTATTGTTAAAATTAGGAATATTAGATTTTCTTTTTTTTTTAATTCATAATAATATAATGATAGAGTATATTTTATATATAATAATATATTGTCATTGAAATTTAAAGAGAATTTTTGATATATTTATTTCTACCTTAAAAATTCTTTAAATATAATATATAGAACTTAAATATAGAGAAAGAATAAAATAAGTTGTCTTTCCTCTTTATTCCTTATTAATGTTGAGAAAATTTGATTAATTTGATTTTTATTGATAAAATTATAATATTTCAATTTGTTACCAGATGTACTTATATAAAACATCATATTTTGTTAATCATTATAATTAGGAATCTAAGTTGAAAAATAAAGAAATTAGTTTCTAAAAAAAAAAATGATAATTATGATAAAGAAACAAATATCAGTAATTTTCTTAACATTAAGTTTTTTATTAGCAATTATACCAATCAGTTTTCTAAATATATCTCCTCTAATTGTTACAATTGATCAAATACCTGAAAAACATGTAAATGTAAATGCTATTTCATTTCCTAAAATAGACCGCTATCCTCCACCACAGACCCAACTGTTTCCTGATTTCTATAATGGAACCTTAACAACTTTTGATCCACAAAATCCAACTAGTACCTTTTCCGTACTAAGAAATTATGATCTTTCTTCATATGATCTCAGGGATAACGAAGTTGAACTAATGCATTCATTCTTTAATGAGAGAACTATATGGCCTGATACCCTCCCATCGAATTTTGATCCTGATCTTATTATCAGTATCTAAGGAAGTATTTTTCTCACTTTAATTTTCTCTTTGGGGTAGTCCGACATTATTACTATATTCATAATAGATACTTTCCAATTTTTAGTAATATTTAGAAAATTTCTCAATTATGAAATCCAAGGATCATTTGATGGTTCACTTTTAGCGTTTCCCTCCTTTTGTAAACTGTTTTTTAACACGTTGTAGATTTGGATTTTGAAAGGTTTCAAAAATAATTTCAAACCCTTATTCTTAGAATTTCCCAATGTTTAATTTATAGGACCTCCGGCTCTTTCCTGAATTTAGTCGGAAAAACTAAGGTATATAATTCTCTTTTTTTAATGAATATTCAAAATGCGGAATCTTCAAGAGTTAAATTAAAACATCTATTTCTCGTATAGAAGGAAGTTTTTACTCTATTTCTCAGCATCGGTTAAAGAGAATTAGATTAAAGAACGGAATATATTGACTGTTAATTTTGAAATCTAAAATAACATATATCTCTTTATTACTTTAATCCTAAATATTCGCGAACCTTCATTTATCTAATAAAAAATTATTTTAAAATCTTTTTGAAAAATAGCGGACGACCCTTTTCAGACTGTGGCAATTATATCCCAAGACTTAAAATTGGATTATATAAATTCTCTAAAATAATTATCCAAAAATCTTTTGAACATTTTTGAGTGATTCTCATGATATAAAGCTAGATATATTAAATAAAGAAAAATAAGTTTTTAAGATAAGGAATTAGGGGCAAATCTCTATAAGGATAATTACAGCTATATTAGATTTAGAGATTTACTTCCTTTGAAACTGATTATGGAGATTGGAAAGAATCCTGGATTAAATCTATATTCATTGCATCAAATGGGAATTACTGGAAAAGATATTGGTATTGCAATAATAGATCAGCCTTTATTAGTTGATCATGAAGAATACTATGATAGAGTACGGCTATATGAAGAAATTAATGTTGAATCTGATGAATTAGCCTATATGCATGGAACTTTAGTAAGCTCAATTGCATTAGGAAAAAATGTAGGGGTTGCTCCTGAAGCAGATCTATATTATATTGGTTGTTTTTCTAGTGAAAATATAGATGGTGAAATACATCGTACTTATAGATATAGAGCACAAGCTGTTAGGAGAATTATAGATGTTAATAGAGAACTTCCTGAAGATAAAAAGATCAGAGTTTTATCAATGTCTTTAAGTTATGATCCAAATATTGAAGGTCATGATGAGATAGTAGAAGCTATTCTAGAGGCAAGAAATGAAGGGATTTTTGTAATTACAACCGACTCTCATGAGTACTTTTGGCTTGATTTTTCTGGTTTAGGACGAGATCCTTATGCTGATCCTGACCTTATATCTTCTTATACACTAAGTGTATTTCGTGAGCAAGATATTTTAAATAATCTATTTTATAGAGATAAATGGGTAATGCTTCCAATTGATTCAAAGACATTTGCTAGCCCTTCAGGTAAGGATATGTATGGATGGGGAAGAATGGGCGGAAGTAGCTGTGCTTGCCCGTATTTAGCTGGACTATATGCTTTAGCATGTCAAGTTAGATCAGATATAACTCCAGATATATTTCAAGATATAGCTTTTGAAACAGGAACCCCTTTTGAAATCGAAATAGAAGGAATTAAATATCCTTTAGCAAAAATTTTCAATCCCGTAAAAATAACTGAATATTTACAGAATAGTCTTAATGAAGTAGATACTACCGTTCCGATAATAACAATTAAATATCCAATTAATAATGAGGTATATTACACTGAATTTGATTTAGAATATTCTATATCAGAACCTGCAACACGTAAGATTTATACAGATAATAATCTTTGCTTTAAATCTTATTATAATGAATCTATTATGGATTTATCCGAGGGAACTCATACAATTAAAATTGTTGCCACAGATCTTTCAGGAAATGAAGCTATAGCAGAAGTTTCATTTACTATTGATTTACTTCATGGCTATGTAAAAATAATTAATCCAATAGAGAATTCACTACATTACCCCAGAGAAATAAGTCTTGATTATATTTTTTCAAAATCTGCAAGTATTAGCATTATTATTGATGGAATAGCCAATTCTACAGCAATTCCAAGTGGAACACATATATTTTTCTCTGAAGGGGATCATACCATTGAGATAATTTCAACTGAACTTGATGAATATGAAAATTCCGATCAAGTTGTTTTTTCTGTGATATCCCGTCCAATCATGCTGGGAGATGTGAATAGTGATGGTTTAATTGATATTATTGATGCTTTATTAACTGCTCAATATTATGTAGGTTTAGATCCTGAAAATTTTGTTTCTCATGAAGCTGCTGATGTAAATGGAGATGGGGAAATTGATATTGTAGATGCATTATTAATTGCTCGATATTATATAGGATTAATTGATATATTCCCTGCAGAATTATAACAATTTTTTTTTCTATTATCATAATATTTCTTAGTGTCCTATAATTATTAAGCTTCACCTCCTCTCTTCGAATAAATCTT
>CAZGJX010000187.1:0-5070 GCA_964525635.1 uncultured archaeon | reverse complement strand
TATAAAATTTATTTCAGGAAAGGAGGGGATGTTTAACAATTATAGGACACTAAGTTTTATTCCATTAAACTCAAAATATATATATTAATTTTAGATGATAATGATATTTCATAATGTCCTTTATCTAAAATTTGATGGCAGAGTTCTATTATCCTATCTCTAATTGCCTAATTTTTTTAAAATTCTAGTATTACAATAGCATTTTTTATATTTAAAGATAAATTCTTTCATAATAAGTAAAGAACAATATTGAGATTAAAATCTAAATAATATGTCTTAATTGTCCTATTTCTTCTTTTTATTTTTAGGATCTATATTTGTTTTCTTAGAATTTAATGATATAAAGGTTATCATTCACTAGAGGGTGTTTATTAATACCCCCATTTCACATTTATTTTCCATTAAAGTCTTCTTTTTTTCCATGAAAAATAGAATTTTACAATTAGAAGGTAAAAGAAAATCAGGATATATGGATTGGTTCAATATCCTCGTGATAAATCTATAAAATTAAAATGAAGATTCTATGATATTCTTATATACCCAACTCAATTAACACTTTTATGTTTCTTGCAATACCACCAGGCCATTGATGAAATCCTAAATATTTTACCTTATCCTTAAATGAATCCGTTATTTTATTAAAAATAATCCCTGATAATAGACTTCTTGTTTCAGATTCAGAGAATTTTATTGGACCTACAACTTTCTTCCTCTGTGCTTTATTCATAGGACAGATAATTTGGCATTTTAAGCAGTCATAAACACAATGATGTACTGATTTTGGTAGCCATTCTGGAAATGGTTCTTTACTCTCATTTAAATAAGATAAACATTTTTCATTATCAATTAGAAATCTATTCTTTTGAATTGCCCCTGTAGGACAATTATTCAAACAAGCTCTACAATTTAAGCATGTATGAGCCGTTGTGATTTCCCTCCAGACTTTATCATCACATGGAATATCTGAATAATAAGCTATAAAAGAAAAATTACTTCCCATGCTATCTATATAACAAATATTATTTCTTCCATAGATGGCCAATCCACTTTGAACAGCCAATCGTTTTAAAGGAATATAAGGAGCTTCCACGATTTCATAATTTTCTGAGAGTAGAAACTTTTTAAGACGAGATTCTGTAGTTTCAAAGTCAGACATTACAAGACTTAATGCATTAGTTTTTCTCCCATTGTACGTGAATTCAACTTTTGCATAAAATGGATGTGGAATTGCAATAAGAATTATTGATTTCGCAGAAAATCCAATATTGGGCACTTCAAACCTATATAAGTCATTTATAATCCAATCTTGAAAATTATTTAATTCTTCATATTGTTTAAATCTGTCAATTTCTTTTTTTATATTCTTGAGTCGATCTATCGGGATGAGTCTTGCGATTTCTCCGTTAACAAGAACTTTCTTTAAATCAATTTCTATCATCAATATAATCTCTACTTGCGTTTTCTTGTTCCAAGTGTTGATTTATCAATCCACATTTGTAGTGATTCTTACCCAGTTGATGTTGGGTTTCTTTTTATTTATATTAATTTTTCTATAATTCACTTTTTTTCTTTGTTATTCTATTTCTCTTAATCCATTTATTAAAAAATGATTTAAAAAATTCATTTAAATCGATAAAATGTTAATTTCATCACAATATAAGAAACTCTATTGTCTTTATATAATGGATTTTATTAAAATATTCATACTTCATTAAGTTCAAAACTAAATTTATCAATGTTTTTTTAGTAATAATTTATATGTTAAAAATATAAAAAATCAATTATCAACCATAATAGAATCAAATATCATAGATTTTTTAATGGAATTTATCCAATTAAAATCTATTTTTTATTTTTTTATGTTGGTGGTTTTGCATCTGGAAGAGATTCTGTTACAGGTTTACCTTCAAAACCCCAATGAATCTTTGGAATCTCATGTACGATAATTTCCACTGATAGTGCGGGAATTCCTATATCTGTTAAAACTTTTGTTATTCCTGATATATTTTTTTTGATGATTTCATCAGAAATTCCTTTATACATATTTATTTGAACTATTGGCATTTAATTCACCTTATAGATCAATTTATATCTATTTATTTTTCTAATTTATATAAAAATTTATTAAATCTGATGAATAGAAATTTCAAGAAGAACTAAGTTTGAATATCACAATGAAAGAATTTAAAGTAAACGAATATTTATCGCTCAAATTAGAAAATAATGAAACAATAATTTATGTTAAAGATGAACAATTTAAACACTGTAAGTTCCTGCTTTTGGAGATTCCTGTCAATGAAATAAAATCTCTGGAAGATATTGAATCAATCGATCAAGCAGCAGAAAAATTAGATAAATCTTTAGAAAATCCGCATTATCAAGAATATGAGCTCTCACCTGAATTACAATTCTGGGGACATTGTTCTAGCTTACAAGTTTGGGTAGAAAATAATTATAACACTCGTTTACTCCATTCAAATTTAGCATTTCCTTTATTAAAGAAACTTGCAGATGTAGGTGATCCTCTAGCTAAAAAAGTATTTAAAGAGGAAATTGTAAAAAGATTTTGTTCTGGATATTTTCCAACTATGAATTATTTAATTATAGAAGAATATCTGGATTATCTAAATTCAGATGAAATACAATTAATCTTTCTCGAAAATAATCCGAATTTAAATGAAGCTTAGCAAAACAGTTATTTTGCATCAATTTTCCATTAAAAAAAGACTTTTTTCCATGAAAAGTATTTTTTTATTTCTAAATCAATTTGTAGGAAAAATAATTATTTAAAAAATATAACTAAAAAGAAAAAATAGGTTTGATTTCCAACAGTTCAAATTCAACTTCCTCTTTTAAAAGGGAAAATTTGTTAATTTATGGTAATAAGATAGTAATCAAAGAGTGTTAACAAAATGATTTTACGATATCTGATTTTAAATCAATAAGCTTTACAAACCTAAATTTTAATTAAAAGATGTATTATTACTGATATTATTAGATAAAAAAAAAGAAAAAAAGTAAGTAATCTATTATACTTTTTTATATCTCTTTGTTGTTAAAAAACTTCTTTCCTAACCTACATAATAATAGCATGAACAGAGTTCCGAGAATATATGCTACAATAAGCATCGTTTGAAACATTATTTCATTTTGTGTAATTACATGATAAATAGCTTTTTGAGACGAAACACCAAGTGCAGGATCTCCGAATATATAATAATCAAATACATCTGATAAAGCATGAAGTAATGATACTACATATAATTCTCTAGTGTTCAAACATAAAATATTTAAAGGAATTACTGCTATTACAATTAAAATTAATCTTGAAACAAGAAAGATCAATCCCTGAGTAGCCGCACCTCCTAGATAAAGCGAGAAAAACACGGGAATATGCCACATAGAGAATAGAATTGCATTAAGAATAATTGCTTTTGATTTATTAGTTGCTTTTTTAAGTTTGGGTAGGATATATCCCCTCCATGCTAACTCTTCTCCAAAGAGTGATAAAGGAAACATAAGGAGAGTATGAATAATTAGAGTTTGGGTAATTAAGAAAAATAGATTTATATTAGAATCGAGATTAGGATTAATTTCTAATTCAGTAAAACCCAGTTGGTAGGGTAACCAATAATTGAGAAGGAATTGAATAATAATATACACAATCCCTATAGATAATCCATATAATATATTCTTATTAATTCTAAATCCCATATCTAAGAATTTCTCTTTATGTAGCTTTTTTTGCCAAACAATTGCCACGATTCCTATTCCAATTATCATTATTTGAAAATAAATCTCTACTATATTTGATGGAATTAAAATAGAGAATATGTTCCATCCAAAAATCAATGTAATATATCCAAATAAAAGAATATTATCTTTTTTTATTATTTTTCACCTTTTTATTTCATTACTTTTTTCAATTATTTTTTTGGAACTATACGAAATTCGTATAGTGATTCACTATACGAATTTCGTAAAGTCTTAATAATATTTAAATTTTATTTTTCTTAAGAAAATTTATTTGATTCAAAATAACAACTATTTGAAAAAAAAATGGCACAATCAAAAAAAGAGGATCAATTAAAAAAGATTAGTCCTATTAAAGCTATTGATAAATTAATGAGAAATCCATTAAGAATGCAAATTTTATTTTATTTATTAACTTTTGGGGAATTATCTTTATCAGATTTAACAAAAATGTTAGGGAAAACAAAATCAACTATTAATCATCATACTTTAAATCTGGAGGATAAAAGAATTAGGATTCTTTTGTCGCGAGAACAACTAACAAAAAATTATAAAGAAAAATTCTATAGGATAAATCCCACAATCTTAGATTTTTTTGAATCTAAAGAAAAAATTGATTATGCCATAGAAAAAGAGAAATTGGATAAAAAACATTTGATATTTTTATTTCAATCTTTTACAACGTTTATGTATTCTATAATGCAACGTTTTATTAATTATATTAAGGATCATCCTAATAAATTGCCTCCTAAAGCTATTAGATCTTCAATTAGAATTCACATAATAGATTATAAGCAATATAAGAAAAAAATAAATGAAATCAATGAAATTTTTGAAGATCTCCCACAAGAATCGATTTATTCACCTCCATCAAAGAATTCATACGCAATTTTTACAATTAGTCTACCCTATGGAGAAATCTTTAAATCAATTATAAAGAATGATAAGATAAGTCCAGATTGTTGATAGAAAAATTGTTAAATGGTATTAAAATCTTGGTGAAATCAATTTTATCATGATTTTTTAATTGAACTTTATTTTAATTCCTATTAAGCATTGATTTATCTGATATAGAACTCATTGGACGATAGCTCTCTCTATTATTACCTTAGGACTTAAATAATATAAATTGGACTCATTATATAAATGGGTCTGGATAAAAAGTGTTATTTTAATTTAGAATATAAAATTTAATTTCTAATTCTCTCTCAATAATTTCTAAAGTTTTTTGTTCTTCTTCCTTTAATTTAGTTTCTTTCATCATAAAATCAATTTTTTAATAAAAATCAAATTTCATATTTATCTTAATATAGCTAT
>CAZGJX010000186.1:0-5272 GCA_964525635.1 uncultured archaeon | reverse complement strand
TCTGAAATTCAATCTCGATGCAATTATACTAAATTATATAATACGTTATAAATATTTGAGTTATTTTTTATATTTATCTCCTCCTTTTGATCCTTTTAGCTTTTTAGCCTCTATTTTTTTTATTTTATCAATTATACTCGGATCTATATCAAAAGCACGTTTATATATACGTGAAAGAAAAAGAGTTATCCATGGTGAAGGTTCTTTTTTCTGACCAAACGAATACTCTTTAAAATATAGGTAAATTGATTTAGGAATAAATAATCCATTTGATTGAAATTCTAATAAACTCACAGCAAGAAGTTCTTGAAAAGCTTTAGTTTTTACTAATTTTGGATAATGACTTACGGCGTCTAAAACAGTTCCGATATTATACCAAAAAAAAGGAGCTCTTGGTAATCTGAATTTTTTTCCATGACCAAACATATATGGTTTATATTTAGATCTCTCTGTCCAACAATTAAGTAATGATTTTCCAGCATGAATTAAATGCTCTGGGTATTCTGAAAGAACCCAATATCCTCTTAAAGCATCAATTACAATCATAGGGCATATATCATTAACTCTTCCTGGACCTCTTCTTTTATAATATAACCATGGTTCACATTTCCATCCCCATCCTTGATTAGTTTCTTTAAGTAATTCTTTCATTCTTTTAAGACCTTCGAAACCAATATATCTTAGGTTGAAAAAAGATAATACATTGAAATATTGGAGAAATGCTGGATCTGTAATCCCTTCTATAGTATTATTTATATATGGTTCAAATATAACAGAGATCTACAAAATGTATCTTAATTTAAATGAAAGAAAGGATATTAAAAAATGCAATTTAACTTTTGTTGTAAGGAATTGGGAAAACTCTACAATAATAGAAGATGCATTAGTTGAAAAAATTCAAACGGGCTAAAATTAATCTAAAAAAGCCAAATCATCAACAATTCGAAAATTTTCATTCAGTAAATCCAATGAATTCATATCCTCCTTTTCAATATTAAAATTAAAAAGATTTGCATTTTCATTTATATGATCTTTACTGCTAGATTTTGGTATTTCTATAATACTATGTTGTAAACCCCAACGTAATAATATATGAGATGGTTTTTTATTATATTTTTTACATATTTTTTGTAATATAGGATTATCAAATTTCTTAGTCCGAGTTAATGGACAATATGCTTCAATCTTAATATTTTTATCATTACAAAAATCCATTAATTCTTTCTGATATAAAAATGGTGAAAATTCAACCTGATTGATAGATGGTATTTGATTTGAATTATTTATCAATTCCTCTAAATGAATAATTGGAAAATTACTCACTCCAATTGCTCGTACTTTTCCTTCCTCATAAAGGGTTTCCATTGCTTTCCAAGTTTCTAATTTTTGATTCCTTGGCCAATGAATTAAGTATAAATCTAAATATTCAACATTCAATCTCTTAATACTATTCTCAAAAGCTTTTAAGGTTGTACTATATCCTTGTTCGGAATCCCACACTTTTGTTGTAATAAAAATATTATCTCTGGGAATATTACTTTCTCTAATTCCTTGTCCTATTTCCTTTTCATTTCCATAAAATGATGCAGTATCAATTAATCGATAACCAATCTCTAAAGCCCATTTTACAGATTTTATAGCTTGATTTCCATACATATTCCATGTTCCTAATCCTAAAATTGGGATTTTAACACCATTATTTAATTCAAAATTTGAATTTAAAGATAATTCCATTATAATCACCAAGTAAATAAAATTAATAAAAATATTATAGCTTAAACTAGAATATCAAATTTAATTACAATCTTTTTTCTACATATTTTAATTTTTTTATTTTGGACTATACTTAATGTTAAATTATTATGAATAACTGTAATAGATTCAAAAGTCTTAAAGATCCATTAAATTATAGAATTTTAATAAAATTTTTTGATTTTACTATATTTTTTTATAGTGATATGAGTGAAAAAGTTGAAGATCGTATAAAAGAATTAGAAGAAAGATTAGCAAATACAATTCCAAATAAACATACTATGAAGAGCATTAATTTTATTAAAGCTCAACTCGCTAAGTTACGTGAAGATTTAATTCGTATTGTTAGTTCTAAAAAAGGTGGTGGTGGGGGATTTGGGATTAAAAAATCTGGAGATGCTCAAGTAGCATTTATAGGATTTCCTTCAGTAGGAAAATCTTCTCTTCTTAATTTGCTTACTGAAGATAAAACACATTCTAAAGTGGCAGCTTATGATTTTACTACTCTTAAAGCAATTCCTGGGATGATATCCATCGAAAAAGCAAATATACAACTTATTGATTTACCTGGTATAATATTAGGGGCCGCAGCAGGGAAAGGACGAGGGAAGGAAGTGTTGGGAGCAGTAAGATCTACAGAATTAATATTAATAATTATATGTTTTCGTGAAGATGGATCTATTGATTTCTCTAATTTAGATATAATTAGAAAGGAATTATATAATGCAGGAATACGATTAAATGCAAAACCTCCACGAATCACAATCAAAAAGCGTTCAAAAGGAGGAATTCATTTTACTTACAAAGGAGAACAATTAATGGATAAAGATGATGTTAAAAGTTTAATGAACGAATTAGGAGTTATAAATGCAGGAATTTATTTTGCTGAACCATTAATTACTCCTGATCAATTGATAGATTTTGTTATGGGAAATCGAATATATACAAAAGAATTTGTCGTAATTAATAAATCGGATTTAATGGGTCTTCCAATATCTAATGATAAGATTTCCGAATCGATTGGTCATGATCAGTGGGTTATGATTTCAGCAAAAAATAAAGAAAACATTAGTACTCTTCGTCATAAAATATTTCAAGAATTAGATTTAATTCGAGTATATTTAAAACCCCCCAAAAAAGAGGCTGATATGAACAATCCTATTATCCTCCATCTTGGTGATACTATAAGAACTCTGTGCAATAAAATTCATAAAAGATTTATAAAAGATTATCGTTACTCATTAGTTTGGGGGAAATCTGCAAAACATCCTGGTCAAAAATTTAAAAATCCAGATCATGTTATTGAAGATGGTGATATAATATCAATTTATTTACAAAGATAAATAGACTCTCTCTTTTTTTAAAAATATATTGAATTATCAATCCTTTCTATTTTTAGCATTATCATCATAACATCCTGTGAAACAGTTATTGGTTCTACTTTCCACTAAGAACCTCACTTTTTCCATGAAAAAAAAGATTCTTCTCTATAAAAAAATTATTAGAATAATGCAATCAATATAATATTATACTTTTGTGGATATAAGTTTAATTCAAATCATCTCAATCATATATATAAAAAATTCACACATTTGGTTAAGGATAAAATTATTAGAGGAGAGGAAACTTAAAAAAGCTTTTAATTTTGTTTATTTAACCTTAAATAATTTAAAGTTGCAGAATTTGAATATTGGACTCTAGATAATTTTTATTATTTAGTAAATTTCTAGTTATTATGGTCAATAAAAAAGTTTTGATTGTATATGACACGAGATATGGTGCAACAGAAATAACATCTAAAGACATTTCTAATGTTTTGGAAGAGAAAGGTATAGATGTTGATTTGATTAATCTTAAACCATTAAATATGGGACAATGGCCTGATCCAATGCAATATGATGGTATTATTGTTGGATCTAGTATAGCTATGTTTAGATGGAAAAAAAAACCTAAGAAGTTTTTAAAGAAAAATAAAAAGAAGTTTGTTAACAAAATATTAGCGGTATTTGTAAGTTGTGGTACATGTGTCACTGATCCAGAGAAAGCGAGAGAAAAATATTTAGATAAAATTATGGAGAAGATTGGATTAACACCCAATATCACCGAAGCTATTGAACCGGTAGTAGACCTCAGTGAAACTTCAGGACTAAAATCTATGTGGAGAAAGATGCTTAAGGAAATGGCTCAAGATTTTTCAAATGATGCAGGAATAAGTCTTAATGAGGAGGGTATGAATGATTTTAGGGATAAAGATAAATTATCGAAATTTATAAATTCATTTCATAGTCTTTTATAGCTTTTTATTAATTATAAAATCTTTAATTACTGATAATCATTATTAAAGGTAAGAAGAATGGATATATAAATAATATTGGATTGGAAAATTAAAAAAAAATCAGATTTAATAAGAATGAAAAAAAAAAATAATTTAAAAACAGGATTTTTTGAAGATGGGCTTCCTTTTGCACGAATTGGAAAGGGGTCAAATATTTTAATTAATCTTGAGGGTTTAAGCTTTAATAATGAGCCTCCTTCCAGTTTTGAATTGAAAGATTTTAAAAAATATGTAAATACTTTTACTGAAGATTATATAATATATCTTGTTGGACGGAAGCCGAATTCACCCTCATATTATTCTTTTGAAAGGATGATTGATGATTATGCAGTAATGATCCATCGAGAATTTAAAGAACCAGTTGATGTTATGGGTGTCTCTACTGGCGGTCAGTTGGCTCAATATTTAGCAGCGGACCATCCCGAGATCATTCGAAAAGTAGTGATTATATCCGCAGCTTATTGTGTGAGTGAGACTGGTTTAGAAATTGAGGCAAGGGCGGCAGAATATTTCAAGCAACAAAAGTATGTTAAGACCATAGAAACTATATTCGAATTGATCTTTTCTTCAAAAATAATGAGGGGAATTAGCAAGCTATTCATTCGATTATTTGCAAAAAAGATTTTTGGGGAAATTAAATATCCAAATGACTTTCTAAATGAGATTCGTGCAGATCAAGAAATGAATAGTAAAAAAAGACTAAATGAAATCATTGCTCCTACCTTGATTCTTAGCGGAGATTTAGATATTTGTTACTCAATTGAGGATGTTGAAGCTACAGCTGAAGGTATCCCAAACGCAGAATTGATAATATATAAAGGATATGATCATAATCTTATGAGAAAAAATAGAAAACAAGTGAAAAAAGACGTATTAAATTTCCTCAAACAATCTTAAAAGAATATTAAAAATTAAAAGCTTTAATTAGTTTTAATTTGAAATATTGAAAATTTATGTCTAAGAATTCAGTATAAAAAAAGTCGAGAAAACACATAATTTACCTATTATAGATATTTTTCGTGAAATAACTGTTTTGCAAAACGCATTTTTATAAAAGATAATCCCTCTTTTATTAAAGATTGAGAATATTAAAGTATATAATAGAAGAAATTATCAATATTGCCTTATTTTTAAATTATTTATGAAAGATATAAAGTCAAACGATTCATAATTTCAAGATATATT
>CAZGJX010000185.1:0-5296 GCA_964525635.1 uncultured archaeon | reverse complement strand
CAACCTTGGTTCTTCTCAACTCAACCATATGTGCTCCAGAACATAATGCTTCTCCTATATCAAAACAATATTTTCGAATATAAGTACCTGCTTCACATCCAATTCTAAATAATATATGATTCTCCCTTACTTCTAATAAGTCAACATAATATATGTTTCTTGTTCGAAGTTTTCTGCTAACAGATGATTTAACTGGCGGCCTTTGATATAGTTCTCCCGTAAAAAGATTGAATATTTTTTCAATTTTTTTTTTTGGTTCTATTTTATGTAGATACATCACACATATATATTCTTTTCCAGCATTCAATAGAGCGGAAAGTACTCTTGTTGCTTGACCTAAACCCACTGGTAAGACTCCAGTTACTTTAGGATCCAATGTTCCACCATGTCCAACACTTTCAATGTTTAACATTTTTTTTATCCAAGATACAACTTCATGGCTAGTTGGACCACTTACTTTATCAAGATTAATTGTACCATATTCAAATAACATCTCAACATCTCTCTTTTCAGGTTCTATACCATAATCTGGACTTGAAACGCCTTGAGACTTAATCAACAGTTGTTCTGGGTCATCCGAAGGAAGCTTTAATTCTGAATTTGCCATGCTAATCTACATAAAAAAGGAATTAATAATAAGGTTGATGATTTTAATTAAGTTATAATTTTTATTTAACACTTAAATTATAAATTATATATAAAAGAAAAATTTTTGTTAATTATTGGAATTTATTCACCTATTAATTATATCAATTTTGCAACTTCTTTTTTTATTATCTCAATTAAGAGTTGTCTACTTTTTATTACATCAACAGCTTTATCTGAGATATTATGTTGTTTTATCTTTTTTCTGATTGATTCTCCAATTTCAATGACAGTTTCAACATCTACTCTATTTTCTAATAATTGTTTCTGAATATTTTTAATAATATTATAAAATTTTTCTGAATCTATAAAAGGTAAAAAATTGATGGAGCGATAAATTTCAGTAAATTCCATTTAAATTTATAAAAACGGGCTATAGGGGAATTGAACCCCTGACCTTCCTTAGACCAGATTAAAAATCCTATCTTTTCAGGTTAAAAGCCTGCCGCGCTACCTGCCTGCGCTAATAGCCCTAATGTTATTATTTCAATAATTAAATAAATAAAATTTGTAAAGTTTATAATATAAATCCATAATAATATAAAAATTTTATTAGTT
Source organism: uncultured archaeon (assembly GCA_964525635.1). GTDB lineage: Archaea > Asgardarchaeota > Lokiarchaeia > Sigyniarchaeales > SOKP01 > JAFGOA01. The sequence continues at coordinate 4,093 of CAZGJX010000185.1, read as the reverse complement.
GAGAGAATAAACCAAAATCTTTAAATTTACTGCTATAATTTTGATAAAATTTAGAAGCTATTACTAAAATGTTCATAGCCCTCTTTACTTAAAATAATTTTTTCATCATCTTTCATTATATATATATTTGGGTCAGAAATTACCTTCCCTATTTTTAATAACTTACCTCCTTTACTCTGAACCATTTCTTGAGCTATATCATAATTTTTAGGTTTCATCGAAAAGATATGAATAAATTCTTCACCTGCATCTAACACTAAATCTTCAAGAGGTATATTGTATTCCTTTGAATATTGAATCGCTGAATCGTCTATCATATCTGAATTAAAATCAAGTTCAATACCAACTTCAGGATTTGAAATAACTAATTCTTTTAATGATTTTGCCAAACCATCAGAAGAATCAATACTTGCTGTTGCTAAATCATATTTAGATAATATCAAACCTTCAATTCCTAAATCTACAGGTTCTAATACACTATTAATAGCTCGGCTATATTTCTTGTAATTATCATTTGATCCTCCTTTATTTAATAATATATCAAATCCAACTCCAGTTAATCCAAATCTACCATTTATAACAAGTAAATCATTGATATTCATTCCTTTTCTATGTATTATTTTATTGCTTTCAATGATGCCAAATAAAGATGGATTTATTATAATTTCTTGAGTCTCATTTAAATCTCCACCAATATATTTTATTCCAAATTTATTATTATAATCAATTATTCCATTGATTAATTCCTCAAATTCACTTAATTTCATAGAGGAGGGTAAACCAAGAGAAATGAAAAGACCTAAAGGATTAACTCCTTTTACAATCAAATCACTCATATTCATTAATATAGATTTACGACCAATTTGATAAAAATTCATTTGATGAGGAACATCTGTTGATGAAACTAACATATCTGAATTAAAAATTAAACTTGGTGATTTAATTCCTTTTATATCAATATTATCTAAAAGAGAGAAAAAAAAAGCATCATCTCGAATTAATCGTTGATTAGTTTTTTTTAATATGAACTCTTCTATAATTTTGATGAGTTTTGTTTCCCCTAAATCTTTCAATTTATTATTGTGCTTCATTAGAAATAAGAATTAATAATTATCATCATTGTTTTTAATAGATATAGTCATATAACTTTATAAATCAAAAAATTAAAATTATATAATAATTTATAAGAATTTGTTGTTTTTGAATTTGAATAAATTAAATTTATTTAATTAAGCCTCTGTAACTCAGATCGTAGAGTGATTGATTCGTAATCAGTTTTATTAAAGACGTGATATCAATTTGCCGGGGGTTCAACTCCCCCCAGAGGCTCTATTATACCTCTTCTGTTGTAAAAAATGATTTAACTAGGTCTAATGCAAGAGTTCTAAAAGCATCATTAATATTTTCTCCTGTCTTAGCTGATGTCTCAATATAAGAAATCCCTAATTCTTTTGCCATCTTCTCCCCTTCTTCTCTAGATACTTGTTTTTTATCTTCTAAATCGATTTTATTTCCAACAAGAATTAATCTTATAGATGGAGTTTCACCTCTAATTTCTCCTGCCCAATTTTTAAGATTATCAAATGTATTCTTACGGGTGACATCATAGACTAACAACCCTGCTTCAGCATTACCTAAATAAGATTTCCTAACGCGTTTAAATTGTGTCTGTCCTGCTAAATCCCAGAGAACAAATCGAACAGATGTATTTAGATCTTCAAAAATACACTCCTTTTTCATTATACTTACACCAATTGTCTCTTTATAATCTGTAGCAAAAGTATTCTCTACAAATCTATGAACCATACTGGTCTTCCCTACACCTCCATCTCCTCCTAATATCAGTTTAAATGCATATTCATCAGCACCAATTTTAATTTGTTGAAGTTTATCAACTTTTCGTTCAATTTTAACCCCTGTTTTTTCAGATACAATCTTTGGAATAACTGGACTAACTGTTCTTCCATCGAATATTCTAGCTATTTTCTCAGCAGTTAAATAAGCTAAGGGAAAGACTGGATCAACCATAGCTAAAGAATCTAATACAGTTACAAAAACAGCTTCAGGACCTGCCTCACAAAAAATTAATCGATATTCATCAGTATCAAAGGTTCCTGTACCAAAGGAACCTGAACTAAATTCTTGTGTAATTCTATTTAATACAGGTTCCACTAAAGAACTTAATCCTCCAACAATATCTTCCTCAACTTTTTTGTCCGTAGCACCTGATATTTTATCCATAATTAAACCATCTCGATTAACAATAATTGCTGCAATTAAATCATCTTTTATTTCCTGTCTATACCATTTTAAAAGGGCACCCAATTTTTCTCTATTTACTGGCATATATATTATCACATAAACTAGATTTATAAATCTACTATTTTTTTAACTATAAATTAATCTTAAAATCAATAACTACTTTCATTAAACATAACATTTTTGGAATATAAATTTTGGGAATAATAAAATATTCCTTCATATAATTCTGCGAATTCTTAAATAATATCACTAGTTTACCAAGCTAATAAATTCTGTTTCTCTAAAGAATTTTTTAAAAAGGTAATCTTCTCTATACAATCTTGACTTTCGATAGAAAAGGGTTGGTTCTTTAAAATATATAATGTGCCAATATCATCGATACTTTTAATTGTAAATGATTCTTCAAGCCCATGAATTTCTATTTTATCTTGGAAATATGTGATATAACCTATCTTGATTACTTCCTCATCATGGATTTCTTCACGTAATTGATAAGAATTAATAAGAGCATGATAAGGTTGCCAATGGTAAATTGTGGTTATCAGTAATTTTTCCAACATATCTAATTGATATAAATCTTGCCATTCATTATCAGGAAATTTAATTACTACACTATTAGGTATCTCATGACCATGAATATGCCCACTTTCATGGATTTCAGGATATTGTCCTGCGAAAATAGAAATTGATAATGATTCGTCAGCATTATTACAAAAACTTTTTAAAAATCCTGAAGTGGAATAGGAATCTAAGGTTAAATTTGTATCCTTTGTTCCATTTGGCTTAAAATACCATGTATCATCTTTAAATAGTAAAGGAAAAATGGTTGTTTTGAAAAATTCTTCACTTAATTCAACCGATACATACTTCTTTATGGTCTCATTATATATTTTCAGATCATTAAACGCTTCATGAACCGTTGCAAGAGATTTTAAAAAGTTTAACGATTCAAATAGATATTCTCTTGCATTAATTAATCTCCCCTTCCAATATCCTCCAAGATAAAACTTTTCGTTCATCAGATTCATAATTTTTAGTTAATGGATTATTTCAAGGATAAATAATATTTAAATATAAATATTTTGCAAATCAGATAATCATTTTTATATTTTGTAAAATATAATGAAAAAAAAAATCGAAAAATTCAGGTTAGCAGAAAAAAATGAGTTTGAAGCTATATTTAATTTATACAACAAAACTAAAATTGATCAATTAAAAAAAAACATCCTACAATGGGGATATTGGGATAAAAATTATCCAAATAAAGAATTTATAATAAACCATCTGAATAAGAAAGTATTATTTGTTCTTTTATATTCGAATAAAATCATTGGAGCTGTTGTTTTAAATCAAGAACAATCAATAGAATGGAATGATATTAAATGGACTGGTGATATTGATAAGTCATTAGTAATTCATGCAATGATTATTGATCCAAAGATGCAAGGTAGAGGATTTGGAAGTAAATTTTTGGAGTTTTGTGAACAACAAGCAATTATTCATGGACTAAAATATATTAGATTGGATGCTTTTAAAAAAAATATTATATCTAATCGATTATATCAAAGTAGAAAATATAAAAATCTTGGAACTGTAATTTTTGATAAAAAACCTGATAATAATAAAAAATATTATTGTTATGAAAAAATATTATAAGAAATAATCCATAATTTTGGATATATCAAAAAAAGAAAATATAATCCTATTAATCTATATTTATAGCAAAAACATTTATAAATTTACTATATTGTATCAAAACCTTTTTTAGGAAAATAACTTCCTATTCATCTTCATTGTATATTCTGGTATAATCAGCAAATTCCGTGTTTTT
>CAZGJX010000184.1:0-5302 GCA_964525635.1 uncultured archaeon | reverse complement strand
ATCGTATTATAAAAGAAAGTAATATGGAGATATATAAGAATTATAGGACACTAAGCAAATTTTATATTGCAGAAATATTTCTTTTATAATATTATAATCTTAAATATTTTAATTCTATGATTATTTAAGTTATTATATCTCAAAAAGTATTAATTATATAATTTAATAGAATCTCATTCACTTGTTCCATCATGGTAAAAAGCGATATATCTTTTTTATTTAATCCTAAAAGTATTGCAATAATAGGAGCAAGTTCAAAAGATGGAAAAGTAGGTAATACTGTTATAAAAAACATAATAAAATCTCAATATTCTGGTGATATTTTTCCTATAAATCCTAGAGATGATGAAATTTTAGGAATCAAAGCCTATAAAACCGTGTTAGATGTTCCAAATGAAATTGATATTGCTATTTTTGTTATACCCAGTAAATTTGTAGTTCCAGTTGTTGAAGAATGCGGAAAAAAAGAGATCAAAGGTATAATAATTATAACTGCTGGTTTTAAAGAAATAGGAGGTCAAGGTGTAGAAAGAGAAGAAAAGATTATTACTTTAGCTAAAGAATACAATATGAGAATAGTTGGACCTAATTGTCTTGGCTTTATCTGCAGAACTTATAATGGTTCTTTTGCTCAGGGAACACCAAAAAAAGGAGCTATAGCAATGATATCACAATCAGGAGCTATGTTAACAGGTATGTTAGATTATTCGATGGGACAAAGCTATGGATTTTCTTGTAATATAAGCTTAGGAAATAAAGCAGATCTAGGAGTAGTCGAATTTATTGAATATTTAGCAGATGATGATGATACTGAAGTTATTATCTGTTATTTAGAGAGTATAAATGATGGAGATAGATTCCTAAAAGTAGTACCTGCTGCAGCAAGAAAAAAACCAATTATCATTTTAAAATCAGGAATAAGTGAAGCGGGAGCAAGAGCAGCATCAAGTCATACAGGATCCCTCGCAGGGTCAGATATTGCTTATGATTTAGCTTTTCAAAAATGTGGAGTAATTAGGGCAAAAACTATTCAAGATTTATTTGATTTTGCTGAATTATTTTATTATCAACCAATTCCAAAAGACAATTCTTTCGCAATCATTACAAATGCAGGAGGTCCTGGAATTGTAGCAACAGATGCTTTTTCTAGTGAAAATCTTAAATTAGCTGAGTTTTCTGAGCGAATCTTACATACATTACGTAATAATTTACCCATTGAGGCTGCTATTTTTAATCCTGTAGATATTGTTGGAGATGCACCTCCAGAAAGATATGTTTTTGCAATAAAAACAATTTTTGGAATAAACGAAGAAAATTCATCTGAAACAGATATGGAGAAAGAAATTACTACACAAGGTGCTTTAATTATTTTAACTCCTCAAGCTCAAACAAATCCAAATAAAGCAGCTAAACTTATTTATGACACAATTTCAAAATATCTAAAGGAAAAAACCATTGTATGTTCTTTTATTGGAGATATATCTATATCTGAAGCTAAAGCGTTTTTAAAAAAAAACAGAATTCCCTGCTATAATTTTCCTGATAGCGCAGCACATTCTTTAAAAACGATGATTAAAAGAAGAAAATTTCTAAAACATAGTTCAACAGATCCTAGTGATTTGAGAACATGTGAGGGCAAAACAGATCGTGTTAAAAGAATTATTAAAAAAGTTAGAAATGATGATCGAACTGTTTTACTTAGTTATGAAACTACTAAATTATTCGAATGTTATGGCATAAAATCTCCAAAATCTAAATTAGTCAGAACTCCAAGACAAGCAATGGAAACTCAACCAAAAATAGGAAAAGCTGTTATGAAAGTTGTGAGTCCTCAAATAATTCATAAGACGGATGTAGGAGGAATTGCATTAAATATAACTACTCCTGAAGAAGCATCAAAAGCATATATTCAAGTAGTAAATAATTGTAGGCAATATGGTCCCAAAAACGCTAGAATTTATGGTGTTGAAATTCAAGAAATGATTAATTATAAAGAGCAAGAGAAGGTTACGGAACTCATAATAGGTATGTCTAGAGATTCCCAATTTGGTCCAATGTTAATGATTGGGGCAGGTGGGATTTATACGAATTTCTTGAAGGATGTTTCTTTTGCACTATCTTATAAATTTTCTGAAAATGATGCAAAAAAGATGCTTCAAAAAACTAAAATATTTAATCTTTTACAAGGGGTTAGAGGTGAAAAGCCATCAGATATAGAAGCAATAATTGATATTTTATTAAGGATATCCCAACTTGTAAATGATTTTCCAGAAATAGTTGAATTAGATATAAATCCTTTATTATCTTTTATAAAAGGGTATAGTGCAGTTGATATAAAAGTAACAATAAGTAGAGAAGAATTATAAAATTAATTACCAAAAAATTTAAAATTAAATAAATAAAGATATTAATTATTAGGAAAAGTGGATTAAAATGGCAAAAGGAATTTATTTATGTTCATTATCAGAGAGGGTTGGAAAAACTCTCCTTTCAGTAGGAATTATTCAAAAATTATTAAAAGATGGAAATAAAGTAGGTTACTTCAAACCAATTGGAACACCTAAAGGACCATTTACAAGTAAAAAAGATCCAGATGTTGATTTTTTGCAATCTTGTATGGAAATCACAGATCTTCCTTATGATTTATTATCACCTGTGTCTATCCCAGATTGTTATTACATTGATATAATTGATGCAGATAGAAAACAAGAATTTTTACAATTGATAAAGGAAACTTATAATGAATGGTCGAAAGAATATGATTATATAATAATAGAAGGAGCCCAAAGTATTAGACAATATATTAGAGTTGGAGTTGATGATGTAACTGTAGCTCAAACTATTGGTTTAAATGAATTAGTATATGTGGAATCATTATCTTCAGACAAGGCTATAGATAATATATTTTTTACTAATAGATATTTTCAATATAGAAATATTAAAATTAAAGGTATTATTTTTAATGAGATTGATTATGAATATTTTGCTCGAATTAAAGAATTAGAACTAAATCATATAAATAGATATGAAATTCCTATTATTGGCATTATAGCAAAAAATATACAATTATGGGCACCAAGAGTCACAGAGATTAAAGAAGCAATTGGAGGGACACTTCTTAATGCAGAAGCGACCTCATCAGCATTAAACAATTTAGTGGAAAATTATTTAATTGGAGCTATGGGACCTCAATCTGCTTTAAAATACTTAAGACAGGTTAAAAAAGCAGCATTTATAACAGGAGGCGATAGAGCAGATTTAGCTATAACTGCCTTAAATGAAGGAATATCTGTTTTATTATTGACAGGATTTATCCACCCAGATACTTCAGTGATCACCATGGCTAATGAGAAAAATATACCAATTATTTTAAGTCCTTCTGATACATACACAACTTTAATGAACTTGGAGAAAATAAAACCAAGAATTCAAGAAGAAGAATTAGAGTTAATTTTAAAATTGGTAGAAAATCAGATTAATTGGGAAATATTATTAAAATAATCATAATTTTTCTATATATTTATTTTTAAAGGATTTTTGATATCTTATATAAGACCTAAAGTTCTCATTTTTTCTTCTACAATTTTATTAATTTTAATTGAATTCTCCATATCTATGTTTGATTCTCCTGATATTCTTAAATAGGGGCTGGTTCCTGAACGTCTTATTAAAATCCAACCCTCATCATAATCAAATCTACATCCATCCATTTTATTGATCTTTAGAAGTTTATTTCCTATATTTGTAAACGTTTCTTCCATGATTTCAATTATTTTTTCATTGATATCATTTGTAAAAGGAATATCTTTTTTTAAAGGAATATTTTGTCTATAAAAAGGGTAATTTGGAATATCATTTAATAATTCACTCAAGGTTTTTCCAGATTCAATCCTCATTTTTAAAATCCGTGCTATAGTAGCTATAGAATCGGGACCATAATGAATATCTGGCCAAATATATGTTCCTGAATTTTCTCCACCAAGAAATCCTCCACATTCTTTTAGAGCAATAGCTACTTTTATATCGCCAACTTCACATCTATTTACTTTACATCCAATTGGATTTAATACATCTTCCAATAGACTAGAAGAATTTATAGGTGTAACTACTATTTTATTTTTTAATTCTATTTTATCATCTCCATATCCCATAAGATAATTTTTTGCCATTAGTGCAAACAACCTTATTGGATCTACTCTTTCCCCTTTTTCATCTAAGAATATAACTCTATCAGCATCACCATCAAGAGCTATTCCAATATCTATGTCTTTGGAGGCCTTAATTAAATTTGAGAGTTTTATTAAATTTTCTTTACTTGGTTCACTATGTCTTCCTGGAAATCGGCCATCCATATTAGAATTAAGAGTTGTAACGTTTACATTATAGGAACTCAGTAGATTTGGGACAATTTCGCAACTTGAACCATTACCAGGATCCACAATTAGATTTAAATTATTCCCATCGAATTTTATTCGATTTGTAATATCATATACATGAGAATCATTAATATCATTTACATGAGTTACTCTTCCGACTTGATCCCATTCTGTCTTTATAAAGTCTTTACTATCATAAATTTCTGAGACTTCTTCTTCTTGTTCTGTAGTAAAACCCATCCCTGAAGGATTCCATACTTTTAATCCAATATATTCTGGCGTATTATGACTTGCTGTAATCATACATCCTGCATCAGCATTTAATATATTTAATGACATAGCAAGAGTAGGAGTTGTAACAATACCTAAAGTCTTAACTGTACATCCAGAGCAAACTAATCCTGAAATTAATGCATATTCAATTGGTAAAGCAGAAGTTCTAATATCTCTCCCAATAACCACAGTTGTTTCATTTGGAAATGTTCGAGATTCCTTTCTATTTAAATAAGTACCTATAGCTAACCCTACATCTAAAGCCATATGAGGTGTAAACATTAAATCAGATTCACTATAATTTACAAAAACTTTTCTTATTCCAGATGTTCCAAAAATATTACTTGTCATTGGACATATAATTTTTTTTATTAAAATAAATATTTATTTGATTCAATAATTATTATAAGCTTTAAAAAGATGCAATTAATTTAATTGTTATTTAATTCTTCATTTAATATATCCATAAATGTTAATTTGATTTAATTACAAATTTGTTATCTATTTTTTATGAGTTGATAGACTATAATTAATTTTAAAATTTTTTTTTCTAAAATAGAATTTGTTCCTTTCATTAATATAATCTAAAATATAAAGAAAAAAAAGAAAAAAAACTCCTTGCGAACTAAAGTTCGCTTCTAATCACAAAACTT
>CAZGJX010000183.1:0-5330 GCA_964525635.1 uncultured archaeon | reverse complement strand
CCTTTGTTTTTGGAATTACTTAATTATATATTTATTAGGAGACTCCTGCCAACGAGACCTAATGTTAAGGTCTAAAATTAAATAGGGTTAGTAGGGCAAAATTAGAGTGTATTTCGAAAATACACTAACCAAAAGACAAAAATCCAGGGTTTGACTGGAGTCTTTTTTATTTTATATGTTTATTTGATTTTTGAAATTTATATTAATAAATAATAAATTCATCAATAAATATTTATTATGTATTATTTAAAAATCATTTAATTTACTTCTTCTTAAGAACCAATATATTATGAAACTTACTTCAATTAGATTCATTATTTTTATTATAATATGTTTTTAAATCTATTAAAAATTCTTTAAGCCATTCTCTTCTTGCTAAAAGTTCACGATAAGGACGTTCAAATAAAGCAATCACGAATGGCAATGTGTTTATGTTAGCTATAGTTATTGGAATATGATTTATTTGTTCTCCAGGTTTTGCATTTTTAAGTCCTTGAATAATTTCTTTATAATAAACAAAATCTTTTTCCAAATGGTTTAAATAGCTTTCAAGAGCTTGCATTACATCTCTGTGAGGTAGAACAACAAGATTTCTTATAGCTAAATCGATTTCATTGATTGATTTCTTAGGTATAGATAATCTCCATTCAATTTCTATTTCTAAAACTTTTTTACCTTCTTTAGTTAATTGAAATTCCTTGTTTCTGCGTTGATTTCTAGTTTTATATTCCCCCTTAACGTATCCATATTCTTCAAGTCGTTTTAAACAATTATAAACTGTTGAAAATTCAATATTGACCCAATCACTGTAGTGAGCCATTCCAATAACCATGTTTATTTCTTTTCCAGTTAAAGCTCTTTTACTACCAGCTAAAATACCAAGTATTGCTACATCACTCGATGGTAATTGGTCTGGTGGATTATTGATTTTCATATTATTATTTTAAAAAATATAAAAAAAAAAAATTTATTTTATTTGACAATAAACTTCGGTCTTCCATTCATCTTGATTCGGATTTTCATTTGGATTAGTGCAATATATTTCCCACCAAATATCTGTTCCTTCATATCCATTGTCTTTCATCCATTTTTTAATTGCATTATATGCAGGTTCTATTTTTTCATAACGCCCTTTATATAACGTAAATGCAGTCTTTCCCCCTGGAGTTGTACTCAATTTAAATTTACCTTTTTCTTTAATTGGTATATTTGTAGGAATTCCTAATTCAAAATCAATTTCTTTTTTATCTACTTTATAAAAGATCGCTACTGGTGGCCCTCTTGGAGTAGCTCCATTTTTGAAAATATATTGAAAAATCTCTTGCATATTTTTTCCCATTAATTTGGAAAGATCTCCTGATTTACAATTTTCCCGTATAGATATGATTTTTTGTGGTAATGTATTTAAATATTTAACATCGTAACTCAATATTATCAACTTATTTTATAGTTGGATCTAATATTAGATCCATATTTAGATCAAGATCCGATAATATTTAAATATTTCTTTTTAAATTAAAATTAAAAAAACACGCAATTGATAACTAAATATTCCGAAATAATTATCTAATGAGATAAATAATTTAGTTTCTTGTAAAAAACTATAAAATTAATCTTGATTTTTTACTTTTTTTAATATTACAAATTTTATTATTTTAATAAAAATGACACAAACCGATTTTGGCATTAATTGGTTGTAAAAATGTCATTCATTTTAAAAAAAAAACCCAAACTATTTAGCATTTATTTAAGATAATTTTTTTTTTTCATATTCTCTTAATTCTTTATCTTTTTCCAATTGGTTTTTATAAAAAGAAATAGAATCTAACATTTTTATTGAAGCATCTTTCCAACCAATTTTATTTAATTCATCTTTAGCACTTTCATAAATCTCTATAATTTTTTCATATGGGCAGTCAAATTGAAAAATTTTACCATTTATTATATTTTTTTTATAATCTTTAGCTAATTTTTCTGCTTTATCAATCTTATTAAGAATTATTTCAAATTTTTTATTTTTTTCTTGTTTTTTTTCTTCAAATGTTAAGATTCTCATTTCAGTGTCAAGAGACTCAAGAACTGCTTCAACTGAATCTAATTCCTTAATCTTATATGATTGTTCAAATTCTTTATTTTTAGTTGTTTTCTGATTTTCAATTTCTCTTAATTTTCTATCTTTTTCTAATCTCTTTTTATATATTTCAATTTCTTTAGAATAGTATTCAAGTTGACTTATCCATCCTTTTTCAAGCATTTTATTTATGATAGATTTATAGATATCAATTATTTCTAAATAAGGGCATTCATGCTCGAATTTCTTTTTTTTAAGAGAGATTTCATAATTATATGCCAATATAGTTGCCTTATTAACCATAGAGTTAATTTTTTTTTCAAATCTTAAATCATGAATTCTATTGGATATTTTTTCTTTTTTTTTTATATAATCTTGAATTATTTCACTGCTAATTGTTGATCCTTCGTTATTTTTCATATTAGTTAGTTCATTAATAATATCTTCATAGATAAAAATTAATTCAGAATAAGGAACTAATTTTTCAAGATTACCTTGACTTATATCTCTTTCATATTCTTTTGCTAATTTATCAGCTTGATTTATTTTCTTAGAGAATTCATATAAAATCTTTTTTTCATCAATTATATTTTCTTTATCATTATTATCCATAGAATCACTTGAATAAAATGAGATTTATATTCTATATAAGCAATAATTTTATTTTTATGAAATTCACTTACCTTAAACTAATCAAATTTACAATATACAACTTATTACATATTAAATGTACAATTAATCCTCATTTTTTATTAGATATTTAGCTGTATATCTTGTATTAGAATTATTATTTAAAACTTATGATAGAATTAAGATTAATAAATAAAATCTACCTAATCTTTAATTTTACTATTATTTAGCCAAAGATTATAAAAAAATATAACAATTTGATTTTAAAAATTTAGATCTGGTTTTTTAAATAATTATTAAAATTGGACTCCAATTTATTCTTATTCTCAGTTATATATTCATTAAATAAGAAAATAAATATTTTAAATACCAATTAAAGTGAAAAAAAATGGCAGATTGGAAAGAAGAACCATGGGAATGGTTTAATTATTATTGGACTGAATTTGTTGAATGGTTTGAAGTAGCACCACTGACAGCTCAGATTTTAGTTATTATTGGTATCTTTACGGTTATTGCCCTTACTATTATATTAGTTTACTATATTGCTAAAGGGATCTGTTATGTATTAACTTCTATTGGAAAAGGAATCTATAAACTTTTCAAAGGAATATCTACGGCGATTGAAGGTAAACCAAAAGAATCCGAAGAGTCCCCTCAATCACAAGAAAATCAACAATTAAATTATAAACAACAGAAAAGTATAGAAAGAGTAAATTATAAATTTCCTGAAGTTGAAAATATAAAGGCCAAATCTCCCGGACAAGTAAGTTTCTGCTCAGAATGTGGTAATGCATTTTCGGAAAAAGTCATCAATACTATAAACTCAAGAGGATACGCGTTTTGTCAACAATGTGGCAATAAATATGAAGTAAATCCAATTCAGATACAAATTTAATTTTTTTATTATCTTTTTTTGTTTTTCATATAATTTTATTACATTAAATCAAAGAAAAAATTATATTTATGAAAAATCTAAAATAAATCTTTATAGATAAGACTCATTTTTACTTAAAAATAGAAAAATTATAACTCTGCTCAATCCAAGAGGGGTAGATTAATAACAGCGACTAAATCTTAAATATGCTAACATATTAATAACATATGCAATAGAACAGTTATGCTTTAAATATTTTTAATAAAAATCTAATTTTATAATAAACAGTGATGAATTTAAATGGAATTATTTTTTGAAATCTATGGTAGTGGGTTGCCTAGGCAGGGACTGGGTGATAATGAATATACTAGAAAAGCTTTTTCTTATCTAACTAATTTACCTTCAAAACCTTATATTTTAGATGTTGGGTGTGGTTCTGGAATGCAAACATTAGAATTAGCAAGATTAATGGATGGTAAAATATTCGCAATTGACAACCATCAAGAATTTTTAGATGCATTAGAAGAGCAAGCTAAAATTCAAAAATTAAACAATAAAATAACGACCATAAATCAATCTATGTTTGATATGGAATTTGAATCCAATAGTTTTGATATAATATGGTCTGAAGGTGCGGTCTATATATATGGATTTGAAAAAGCGCTAAAGGACTGGCAAGATTTTCTTAAAGAAAAAGGATATTTTGTTCTTTCAGAAGCAACCTGGTTTAAGGAAAAAATGCCAAAGGAAATATATGATTATTGGATGAGCGAGTATCCCGATATAAAAAGTGTGGAAGAAAATATTAAAAAAATTAATTCTCTTGGTTTACATCTCATTTCTCATTTTAAACTTCCTGAATTTGGTTGGGTGGATAATTATTACGTTCATATAGAGAATAATATAAAAAAAGCAAGGAAAAAGTATCAAAATGATGAGAAAAAGCTCAAAATAATTGATGATTTCTATTTGGAAATCGAAATGTATAGGAAATACTCAGATTATTATGGTTATACATTCTTTATAATTCAAAAAGATTAGTTATTATAATTTTTAATTCTCTCTTTTAAGCACAATATATTCTTTGTTTTCTTTTTTCTTTTCAAAATTTAAAGAATCAATAAAAATCTCCATTAGTTTTAATAATTCAATATCATAATATTGAAAATAAATATCACTTAAAATTTCTCCATTATCTCCTCTAATAATGAAATTGATTACTTGGTAGGGACGATCTACTAATATTTTTTCAATATAATTCATATTAAGATATAAGATATTATTGACAACCTCTATCGCTCCAGATGGATATTCTGATAACTCTGCATTATTTATCAAATAAAAATCTTTACAGATGAATCGTTTAGTAGTTAAAACTAAATAAGAAGGATAGTTTTTAAGTTCTTTATATGAAATCTCCAATTTTTCTTTTAAGTTCCTATATCGCATAATAATTGATGAATTACTAAGGATAATTCCAACCAACAAAAAAGGAACCATAAAAAAAAACATTAATATACCTAACACACATAATAGCGTTAATATAATATTAAATATAATATTATAGGGTATAAATTTCAATAAATTAACCATTTTAATTCTTTTCCATAGGATCCATTCATCATTTTGTAGCGAATTTGTTACTTCTTTTATAATAATTTCCATTTTATCTTAATTATATTATTTATCTTTAAAATCTAAGGTTAATTTTCCAAATGAATGATAAATTAAAAATTAACCTCTTTTTACTTTACC
>CAZGJX010000182.1:0-5371 GCA_964525635.1 uncultured archaeon | reverse complement strand
CAGATACAGAACATCATATATGGAAACATGATTTTAAAGTACCTTTTGTATGTGGTTGTACTGATCTTGGAAGTGCGTTAAGAAGAATAGAGGAAGGAGCAAGTATGTTGCGTTCAAAAGGAGAACCAGGTACAGGAGATGTAAAGCATGCTATTGTTCATTTTAATAAATTAAGAGAGCAATTAAGACTTGTCACAGCTTCGAAAGAACATCCTCAGGAATTAATAAAATATGCACGAGAGTTTAAAGCTAGTTTTGATATAGTTCAATTAACAGCAAATTTGGGGCGATTACCAATAACAATTTTTGCAGCAGGGGGAATTTCCACACCTGCAGATGCTGCATTTATGATGAGTTTAGGTTGTGATGGAATTTTTGTTGGATCTGGAATATTTAAAGCTACTGATCCTAAAGTTCGTGCTGAAAGTGTTGTCTTAGCAACGAGTTTTTGGGATGATCCTGAAGTCGTTTTAAAAGCCCAGAAAATGGTTTTAGAAGATAAAGCAATGGGTGGTATTGACTTAGAACAAAAACCGTCAAATGAACGTTGGGAAATAAGAGGTTCAGATATATAATGGTAACAATTGGTATACTTGGTTTACAAGGTGATATAAGATTTCATGAATATAAATTAAGAGATCTTTTTGATAAATTAAATATAGAAAACGGAAATATAGTAATCGTAAAAAAACCGCTTGATTTAGAAGAACTTGACGGTATAATTATTCCTGGTGGAGAATCTACTGTTATTGGTGTTCTTGCTAAAAAAATTGGATTATGTGATATTCTAAAGAATAAGATAAATAACGGACTTCCAACTTTAGGTTCTTGTGCAGGATTAATATTTTTATCGAAAACTGTTTTTGATAAAAATATTGGACAAGTTAATCAACCAATTTTAGAAGTGTTAAATGTTGTAAGTGAAAGAAATTCTTTTGGAACACAAAAAGAGAGTTTTGAAGCAGATTTAGATATTAGAATTTTAGGTGATGATCCTTTTAAAGGAATCTTTATAAGGGCTCCAACTGTAAAAGAAGCGGGTGCTGGAGTTGAAATCTTATCTGAATTTAATGGTAAAATCGTTGCAGTGAAGCAAAATAATATAATGGGTTTATCTTTTCATCCTGAACTAAGTGATGATACAAGAATTCATAAATTTTTCTTAAATATGATAATCAACCAATAAAAATTTAAAAATTATCATTTTACTATTGATTTTTATTTCAAAAATTATATGGTTTGACATTTATTTTATAAAAATAGGGGATTTTATTATATTTTTTTATTATAAATTACGATTATTCGTAATCTTTAAATATGTTATTAGATTAAATTACGATAAATCGTAATTTATAATGATTATTGAATAGGTTATAATTATGTTATTTTGGATAATATTCTTTAGTATTTTAGGAAGTGTTGGTGCTGTTAGTGCTGCAGCAATTTTTACAATGTCAAGCGATAAAATTCGAGAAAAATTAATATCTGTTCTTATATCTTATGCAACAGGAATATTACTTACCACCGCATTATTAGGTTTAATACCAGAAGCATTACATACATTTGAACATGGAAAAGAGAATATAATAATGTTAGTAGTTTTAGGAGGAATTATTTTTCTATTTTTTTTGGAGAAAATAATTATTTGGCGTAAATGTCAAGATGAAAAGTGTGAAATACACGGAAGTGAAGCTGCGGGTCCAATTGTACTTTTAGGTGATTCATTGCATAATTTCACTGATGGATTGATGATTGCAGCAGCATTTTTGACTAACCCCTCAACTGGTGTTATTGCTAGTATTGCTGTGATATTGCATGAAATCCCTCAAGAAACAGGTGATTTTGGGATTCTTTTATATAGTGGATATTCAAAAAAAAAAGCATATATGCTAAATGTTTTATCTGGTGCAACAACAATACCAGCAGCAATTTTAGGATTTTATATTTTTGATTCTATGCAATTTTTAGTACCATATATGTTAGCTTTTTCAGCAGCAAGTTTTCTTTATATAGCATTAACTGATTTGACTCCAGAACTCCATAAAAAATGGGGTTTATATCATACAATATCTCAACTTATGTTAATTTTATTAGGAATTATTACGATGTATGTATTTATTGAGTTCGCACCACACACACATTAAAATTATTTTTTAGATAATAGTTGGTTGGTAATAATGATAGAACTAGATTGTAAAGTAATGAAAATTCTTTATAGGAATAGTAAGAGAGCCAGAATAAAAGAGATAAAAAAGCAAATAGATTTAAATGATAATAATAACATAAGGTATTCTACAATAGATAGTTGTTTAAAACGTTTAGAAAATGAAGGTTTTATTAAATGGGAAAAATATAAACCTATAATACTGACCGAAAAGGGTACTGATTTTACTAAAGAAATAATTCGACATGCTCAATTACTTGAAATCTTTTTATTCAATGAATTAGGATTAACAGTTGAACAAGCTCATAATGAAAGTGAAAAATTCAACCTTAATTTTTCTTGCGATATTATCAGTAAAATATGCGAAAAATATCAACATCCTGAGAAATGTCCATGTGGTGAAAAGATACTAAACTCAAATGCATGTTTTTGTATAGAAAAATAATATTGATTTTTATTTACTTTTTATTTTATAATTTCTTTAGAAGCATAGGCTTTTAAAATTCTCCCAAAAAATAAATGATGAGATGCTATATTTCCTGATTTTGTCTCATGAATTATCTCACATTCATAACTTAAAATGCAATTATCTATTGTTGGGACTTTTGTTTTTTTTCCCGGAATAATTTCAAGGTTTGCTTTTTTAAATTTATCCGTATTTTGTCCTGAATATGAACCTGTGATATCAATTGATTCGGAAATTCTTAGAGAAGGGATATTAAGTGTAAATTCTCGAACTCCTTGTGTTAACAACTTAAATGTATATCGTGACGGAGAGACTGCCACTGTGATGATAGGTTCGGACCATAATTCTCCAATTTGTTTCCATAATAAAGCCATTACATTTATTGTACCATCTTTATGCATTGAAACTAAATGAGCCGCTCTCACCATAAAATATTCGATACATTCATATGGTTCTATTTCCACTCTTTTTTCTGACATTTTGATTTATTATTACTATTTTTTATTTACTATCTTTAAAATTACTATTAAATAAAAGTTTAAGAGTTCTAATTAATATCAAACAAATTAGAAAAAAAAATTCTATTTTGAGTTCATTGCGAAAAATTTTCCCTAAATCTATTAATTATTGAATATATTCTTCGTCAATCCACTATACATCATTTAATAAAGATTTATTTTAAAAATAATGAATATACAGAGAAATCCATAATTTGATTATTTTTGACTGTAATATATCGAAATCCTGGAGCTTTAACTTTTATTTTATATGATAATGACCCTAATCCTTGAGTATGTAAAATAAATGGTTTATTCACATTGAACCAGTTATTTAAATCTGATTCTTTAGTAAAATTTTTGATTATATTTCTGTAGCGATTGGTATAAATTTTACATGGTATATGAACATATAAAGGAATAAAATAAAAACCCATATTAACTCTTTTTTTCTTTGATTTAATATTTTTTTTTAATCGAAATTCTTTTAATGTGTGTGTATGGCCACATAGAACAAGATCAATCTTTTTATTATTCTCACTTTCAGAACTTGATAAAATATCCATTAGAGTTCCCCATCTATATATTAATGTTTGATCTTTCAAATTTAGAATAGATTCTAGACTTTTCTTACCTGTATATTTCTTTATATTTTCTTCATAGAAATCGAACCATTCAATCTTTCGCCCTAAATTAAATTTTTTCTTTAATTTCTTCTTTTTCGATTTATTTAATTTTGGAGATATAGGAGGAGCATGCATCAAGATTACTATATGCTTAATATTAGACTGATTAATATGATATCTTAATAATTTTATTTGAATCTTGTTTAATCCTCTTGTACTGGGGGCTCCTCTCATTAAACCAAGTAAATTTGCGATAGAATCCTTTCCTGAATCTAAGAAGATAAAAAGAAATTGTTTTCCTATATTTAATTTAAAATTACGATTAGGATTTATAAAAAGAAAATAATCTTTTAGAAATCTAGTTTTTGAATATAATGCTTTTATTCCATTAAAATATTTATCATCTCGATAATCCTTAATATCATGTTTTTCTAATCCAAATATTCTGTATATTTTACCCATGAAAATACTATAATGTCCTAAACGATAATCATGATTACCCAATATAGTGAAAATAGGGGCTAGTATTTCTTGTTTATTTGGTAATTCTTCATCTTTTCCATCAGACTCTCTGGTTATTCCTAATAAAATGTCTAATAAAAATTGATAATTATTTTTATAAATGTCATCATAGTTTGCTAAACCAATATAATCTATTAGATCTCCTGTAAAAAAAACAAAATCTAATTTATTTTGTCTAACCTTCTCATTAGTGTTGGAGATAAAAATACGTAAATTATCATTAAAATTATACATTCCATGCTGAATGAATTGATATTTATCAACTTGAAATTCTTCTCTAAATTCATATTTTCTATTTAAAAAAAAAAAGTCATTATTAACGTGATTTTTCTCTTTAAGTGATTTTTCTCTTAGAAATTTAAAAATGATATCATTTCTTCTAGAAACATGAGAATCTGTTGCATGGATAAAATGAAAATTATCCCAGTTTTTATCGAATAATGCTAAACTATGGAAAACAATTCTCTTTTTTTTTTCTAAAGGAATATCTTGAATAATATCAAACAATAAAAATGATTTATTCAATTCCTTTAAAATAGTATAAATTTCATCAATATCATTTATTTTTAACCTAATTTTTATAAGACTATCTCGTTTATTAAATGATTTCGAATTTTTTTTTAAGGTATAGTAAATATCTCCTAAATCATATAATTCTTCATTTTTATGGAGGTCAATTTTTTTAATATCGACAAATTTCTTCTTTAATATATCTATTATTTCCAATTGATATTTATTTCCTCGTCGCTTTTTAAAGCTCCCTGTGTCTCTTAGAATTGGTTGTAAATAGAGATTATTAGATAGTATATCTTTAATTTGATCTATTGAAAGATCAGTTCTCCCTATAAATATTGTATCAAAATAAATATCTTTGAGAAATTCATTATTTTTTTTATGATATTTTCTTAAATCTATAAATAACGGTTGTCCAATATTAGGTTTTATAATGATTGGATAAAGATCACTAATATTATCCATTATATCGAATTCTAACATAATTCATTTAAATATAGATAATTATTAAATAAGAGATTTGAATACTATTTATGTTGACATAAGTAATTTCTCATAACTGCATCTTGTTTGGATTTCCATA
>CAZGJX010000181.1:0-5449 GCA_964525635.1 uncultured archaeon | reverse complement strand
TTTACAAATTAAATCTTTTTGTTTATAATACTAAATTATTTAAAATTTTATTTTAATATTACCAAAAAAAAAAAATGAAGAAATTAAAAAAAAACCAATTCCTGAAGATATTATTGTTGAAATTTGTCAAGAGATACGGGAAAAAAATAAAGAAAAGAAAGTCTCATGGTCAAAATGTTAATGTTGGGACTATATGAAATTTTCAAAATATGAAGATAGAATGAGTTGTATATATAGTGACCCCACTAATTTAAAAGGGTGCCAATTAGTAAATAAAATATATGATGATTATTATGCCAATTAATAGTTAATTATTACTTTATTTGATTAATTATTTAAGAATTGAAATTACTAATTATTATTTAGAATTCTAAAAATGAATAGAAAAATAGATGATAGGACCTATTTAAAATATCTATTACCATCTCTAAATATTAGTAATTTAAAGGAAATATGTCGTGAGTTTGAAATTAAAGGATATTCAAGACTGAAAAAAGTTGAATTGATTGATTTCATATTAGATTCCCAATCAGAAGAAGAAATGAAAGAATTAATTAAACAGAGAGAATTAGATATTATTTCAGAGGGTATTAACATAGCTTTAGATAAAATTAATGGGAAAGATAGAGAATCTATAGTTGATATAAAAATAGTAAATCCAGAACTTCATGAAGTCGAAATTAAATTTAAGGGATTTAATTGGGAGATCACATCTTTTCTTTCAATAACTAAAGATAATATAGAGAATCCTGATAGGGATTGTGATTGCAATATAGGAGCAAATATGGGTTTTTGTGGTCATTTTTGGGTAGGATTTATTTTATCTCTAAAACAAGCTTATTTTAAAATTACAGATTGGGCATTAACATCATTACCAAATGACTTTGAAGATAAAATTAAATCAATTAAATTAGAGGGTCTTTCTGTTGGGACTTCAGGAGAAGTCAATAATAAATCGATAAAAATTATTAATGAAAGTTCAGGAACTTCTATGTTAATGAAATTCATCAATGAGAGTATCACTATTTATGATGGGAAAATTAAAGAAATATTAGAAAAACAGTCTGATTTTCAAGGAAATATAACGACTTATTTTTTAATTAAGCTAATAAATGTAAAGTTAGGAATAAGAATCAAAAAACAGAGTGACTTTAAAGAAGAAGACCTTGTTAAAGTTAATGATTTAAGAATAAGAATAAGTGAAAAATTGAATAATGAAGTTGATTTGTCTATAGGTGATAGAGTTACCTTAAATGGTAAACTCAATAAAGATAATGTTTTGGGTATTGTTATAAAAAATATCAGGAAAGTTCAGAAAATATGATCTTCAATAAAAATTTTTCAAATCCCGGATTTATTACTAATAAAAATATAATTTTAGCCACGGATTTCTACCAAATTACTATGGGCGCTGCCTATTATCAATATAATTTAGAGAATAATATTGAAGAAAAAGATGATATAGCAACATTTGAATATTTTGTGAGAAAGTTTCCAAAAAATAGAAATTATCTAATATTCGTAGGATTGGAACAATTGATTCATTTTTTACAGAATGCTAAATTTACAGAGAAAATAATAGATTTTTTAAGAAAAAAAAAAGTCTTTAAAAATATTGATCAGAGTTTCTTTAATGAATATTTACCAGATTTTAAATTTAAGGTTGATGTATATGCTATGAAAGAAGGTACTTTTTTCTTTCCTAATGAACCTGTCATTAGAATTCAAGGACCAATATTTCATGCTCAACTAATCGAAACCTATTTATTAAATGTTATTAATTTTCAAACGATTATTGCCTCAAAAGCTTCTCGAATAAAAAATATTGCTCATAATAAGATATTGTTAGAATTTGGTACGAGGAGATCCCACGGCCCTCTTGCGGGTGTATATGCTGCTAGAGCTAGTTATATAGCTGGTTTTAATGGAACAAGTAATGTGATTGCGGATTATGAATTAGGAATTAATTCCAGTGGAACAATGGCTCATAGTTTTGTTCAAAAGTTTGAAAAAGAAATTGATAGTTTTAGAGTTTATTATAATATTTATCATAAAGATTCAATTTTACTAATTGATACTTATGATACTGAGAAAGCAACAAAAAAAGTATGTCAGATTGGAAAAAAAATAAAAGGCGTGAGAATAGATTCTGGAGATCTTATAGAACATTCGAAAAAGATTCGAGAGATTCTCGACGAGAATGGTTGTAAAGAAGTATTGATTATCGCGAGCTCTGATTTAAATGAATATAAAATAAAGGAAATCCTTGATAAAAACGCTCCAATAGATGTATTTGGAGTTGGAACGGAATTAGCAACTTCAAAAGATGATCCAACATTGAGTGGAGTGTATAAATTGATAGAATATAACAAAATACCAAAAATGAAATTTAGTGAAAATAAAATAACTTATCCTGGTCAAAAACAAGTATATCGAGTCTATAATGAAAATAATAAATTTAAAGAAGATATATTAGCCCTTAAAGATGAAGATCCTCCAGAAAACAGCAATCCACTGTTAATTCCCATCATAAAAGATGGAAAATTGGTTTACAACTTACCAAAACTCGAAGAAATTCGAGGTTTTTGTTTAAATAATATTAAGCATTTACCCAATACATTAAAACAGCTAGATAAAATACAAATAAAAAAGGTTACTACATCAGAACAACTTAATAGTTTGATGGATGATTTTATTAAGAAACACAAACAAGAATAACTCCAAAAATAAAATCTTTTAGTTTTCTCTAATTATAATTCAAAAAGTAGGTTTTTTCTAAATCATTTAACATCATTTATTAAAAAGTTTACTAAAATTTCATAAAAGCGAAAGAAATAATACTGATCAAAATAGTAAATGATTATAAACTCTTTTATATAATTGTAATTTATTTAAATAAATAGTTAATTAAAAATTACATTTTATCTAAAAATATGGATGATATTAGATGTATCACATAGATGGAACAGATTATTTAAAACAAAAATATTATACAAAAACTAAGAGTATTTGTCCAGAATGCATGGACAAACTTGATGCTGAAATAGTCGAAGAAAATGGAGAAATTTGGATGAAAAAAACATGTCCAGAGCATGGTTTTTTTAAAGATAAAATAAGTAGTGATCCACGTTATTATAAATGGACTCATTATGGTACAGATACTTGGAGTTTTGAAAAGGATGGAGAAACAAATCCTGCTGATATAAAAGGAAAAGATCCAAGAGGATGTCCATATAATTGTGGATTATGCGAAGAACATATATCTACATGCCAATTAGCATTGATAGATCTTACTAATAGATGTAATATGAATTGTAACTTCTGCTATGCAAATGTACGAAAAGCAGGTTATCTTGTAGAACCTTCATTAGAAGATATTGATAGAATAATGAAACACTTCCGAAGTAAACCTATACCACCTGTTGCTATTATGTTTACTGGTGGTGAACCAACAGTAAGAAAAGATTTTCCTGAAATATGCGCAATGGCAAAAAAACATGGATTTAAAGAAGTCATTGTAGCTACAAACGGATATGGTTTTCAGAAAAAGAATGGTGGTCTTGAATGGACGAAAAGAGCATACGAAGCAGGATTAGACACACTATATTTCCAATTTGATGGAATTAATAACCCAACATGGGAAAAAACCCGTGGAATTAAAAATTTAATGGCTTATAAAGAGCGAGTTATTAAAAATTGTAGAGAAGTAGGATTAACTTCTGTAGTATTGGTACAAACTGTAGTAAAAGGAATAACAGATATTGAGATTGGTAATGTTATCCAATTTGCTATTGATAATATTGATGTTGTTAGAGGTATCACTTATCAACCAGTATCTTTATGTGGTAGAATTACAGCTGAAGAAATTCAAGAATTAAGAATAACTAATGCAGATGTTATTAAAGAGGTTGAAAGACAAACAGGTGGAAAAATTGGTTTAGATAATTCTTGGTATCCATTATCTACAATTGTAGAATTTGGGAGAATAGTCGCATATTTAGCAGGTGTAGAGCCTATAGAATTCACATGCCACCCTGATTGTGGTTTTGCCACTTATTTAGTTGTAGACCCAAAAACTAATGAAATGGTTCCCATTATGGATTATTTTGATCCAATAAAAATAGTGGAATTCTCAAATAAATTTTGGAATAAGATAAAACATAAAGAAAAGAAACAGATAAAGTTCTTTGAAAATTTTATTGGTGATTTTGGAAAAACATTAGACAAGGGTGTTAATTGGGTTGATAAACAACAATTAAAAGCCAGATTCTTAACAGGAATGTTACAATATACTAGAAAACCAGGTAAATTAATGGAAATGTTCAGTAGAATGTTATTAAACGGAAGATGGGAAAGTGTAAGCGCATTTACTCATGGTACGTTATTAATTAGCTCAATGCATTTTCAAGATGCTTATAATTTGGATGTTGAACGCTGTAAACGGTGTATTGTACATTTTGGAGTCGCTTTACCAGATGGCACTATATTTGAATCCCCATTCTGTACAATGAATACTCTTCATAGACCTGTTGTTGAGAAAATGATAGCAAAGCAATACACTGAGAAAATTCGAAATGAATTTGATACAACTTTAGGTCAGAGAGCGGATGAAATTGTACAAGAAGTTGCCTATAATGGTGGAACTAAAAAAAAAGAAGAATAGGTATTAAAAAATGTCTGAAGAAGTTATTATAAATAAAGATGGATTAAAAGTTAGAAAGCTAGTAGATCTTAAACCTACTACTGCTAAAGAATATCAGGAAGCTATGCTTCATAGAGTTAAAAAGTTTTCCAAAAGAAAAGATTCTCCTTTTAATGATTTTATTGAAAACACAGTTGTTCAAGGTTTAAAAGCTATTTTAGATACAAAAGTAACAATTGATAAAATACTTGGCAGTAATAAAGATAAACTTTATAGTACTATTGAAAAAATACTTTTAACAGGATTATAAATTTTTTTCATTTTTCTCATTTAATTTTTTTTTAAAATAAAATTCTATATTAATTTTTTTTCTTGTTTTATTTAATTTGTAAATTCAATATTTATTTATTTTAGAGGATGATACGAATCTTTTTTTAAAATAGAGGATTTGATATCTGTATAATGGGATACAATATTCTTTTGACACCAGTTATAATTATATTTATTCTAAATGGTTTTGGTCAATTATTTTATGCTATAAAATTAAAAAAACAATATCCTGAAGCACATAATATAAAAAATAGCTATCTTACATTTGTTTTATGGATTATTGCAGGATTACTTTACCCATTATATTTTAGCTCTGAGAATGTTCAGATTCATTTATTTCAAATAATATCAGTAATTTTTATATGCATCTTTACTCCTTTATTGATTTTTTTGATTTTATCTTACCAATTTTTTTTTATTATCTTGACTTTCAAAGATAGGATATAGTTAATTTTTATTTTTATTTTTAAATAAAAT
>CAZGJX010000180.1:0-5459 GCA_964525635.1 uncultured archaeon | reverse complement strand
ATAGAGAAGAAATGATATGGAAAAAACTTAAAAATTTAATGCGTTATAAATAATTCCAAAAGAAGAAGAAGTTATCTATAGCACTTTAACCAATTTAATGAAACTGAAACAAGGGAGGAGTAAACAAGAAATTTTGATGAGCTCAACACACATATTTCAGATGTATAAAATATAATTCATTTCCTGAGAAAATTAAAGGATTTTATTCATATAGCTAATTAATACTATCATTAAATTCTGGTATAAATAAATATTTATAATGTGAATTTCTTTACGTTTATGACATATTTAAATTAAGCTTAATAACTTGATCTATTTAAAAATGAAGTACCAAATTAAAAAAAAAACAGCTATTTTTTATATTGGAATTACTTTTTTAAGTTTTTTATTGTATAATATAGATCATTTTACATTAGGAATTGAGACTCATAATGAAATTCTAGCTCACGACTTTCAAATGGTTGAATATACTGGGAAAAGGGGTGATCTGAGACATGTTAACACAATTAATATTGATTTACCTACTTCTAATTGGAATATTTCAGAAATAGATTTAAATTTTACAGAAATCAGAGAGAAAAATATAATTAATGAGATTGAAACAGTAGGTTCTAGCGATAAATCATTAGATAAGGGTAAAAATGGATTGGCTGTTCAAATGAATATTACAGAACCTACTACAATATATTCGGCATATATCTATGCGGAGATGGATATTCCGTCTATAACAGCTAATTTAACAGTTCAGATAAGGGGTTATAATAACATAACAGATAAACCAAATAATACTATCTATGGAACTACATTATTAAATATATCTTATGCGAGAAATTGGTACATTCAATCATTTTTATCACCTATTCAACTTTCAATAGGTTATTACTATCTGATAATAAATGGTTCTGAATTGGATGATCAAAATGATCCGGGAACTTACCGCTGGTATTACAATGATAGTAGTCTTAACAATCCAGATTATACTACTTGGACTTATAAATCTAATGATTGGACGGATAAAGAAACTGGAAAACCTTTTTTATATAAATTAAGTCAACAATCTGAAAAAAAATATTATCCAGAAAATATTAATATGACCGCACACATAAATGGTATCTCTTATAATATTCTAAATAATGCAATTAATGGAACTGGTAATTTGAGTATTAAATATCTCAATTACTCACCTTTAGAAAATTATTTAAATTTACCAATTACAACTAATACATCTGGAATAATTTTCAATTTAAATTATTCCCTTTCACTTCAAAATCGATTCTTTGCTAGAGGTTCTGTTTCTATTAGCACGAATTCTACCAATACATGGTCCATAACACCCTCAATTACCCGATATTATTATAATTATACAGTAGGTTTTGAAATGCCCTATAACTGGGAGGAATTCAATGTTTTTAAAAATAGTCAAAATATTACAGGTACATCAGATGTGGTGCAGATTGGTAATTATCTCTATATTTTAAATGATAGTATAGATAATGGTTCAAATTGGGAAATAACAGCAAAATCTCCAAGGATTACTCTTTCTTCAAATTTTCCAAAAAAAGTTTTTGAACCTAAACAAAAATTAGAATTTTCTATTACTCCTCCAGTTTCACATGGAAATATGACTTTTAAATTAATCGATGTATTTGGATTTGAAGAATATATAGAAAAAAAGGAAGTAACATCTGCAACAACAACCTTTTCATATACGTTTCTATCAAATCCACATAAAGGTAAATGGAAAGTTTGTATATTTTGGAACAATAAAACAGATGCTGGATCACTTATACAAGAAATATCAATAAAAATACCTTTTACTATTAGTCCATCAACTCTCTTTTTTATAATATTATCAATAATCCTCTTTTCAGCAATGAGTTTATCTTCTTATACTACAATAAAGAAGGTAAGGAAACATAGACATGAATATAGAGAAAACATTTATAATAAATATATGGATATTTTAAATCTTAATCATATTATTGTTTCGGAAAAGGATTCGGGTTTAAATATATATTCACAACAGTTTACAGGAAAGAAAATGGATGGTACTTTAATATCAGGATTCTTAGAAGCAATAAGATCATTTGGTATTGAATTAACCGCTTCAAAACTTCAATCTCAGACAATTAAATTAGATTATAAGAATTCAAAGATATTAATGTCTGAATTCAAGCAATTTAGACTTATCCTCATTATGTCCGAGACACCTTCTTTATTATTTTTAGATTCAATTAATGATTTATCTCTTGATATTGAAAGAGAATTTGGAAAATACTTAGAAAATTTTGATGGAGAATTATCTGTTTTTAAAAATATAAGAGAAATAATTGAAAAGCATTTACATGTTTCTTTAATAAATCCATTAAGATTTGTGAAACCAGAAAAGACCAAAATTAAACCCAATGAAAAAATGATAATTACTCGTGCATTAAAATCAATGGAAGAAAAAAATATGGATCATTTTTATGTTGCTACTCTATTTTCACAGAAAGGATTTAAAGTGAGGGATGCTGAAATTATTATAAATCTATTAAAAAAACAAATATTTCAGCCAATTAATCTTTAAGAAAATATTAGAATGATAATTATATTTATTATATTCTCCTTAAATGTTTTTTTTTATTTTTTGAATTAATATCACCTAAATATCATCTCGATATAGATATTTCTACGTAAAAGAAGGATTTCACGATCTATTTTCCATGTTAAGAGTACTCTTTTCTATGAAAACTATTTTCTTTAAATCCTTAAGACCTTTCAATCTTTTTAATTTTGTTAAAACTTAAATCTAAATATGCTAATTTCTTTAGTTTATGAAGTCCTTCGATAAAAAAAATTTTCATTATAATCTTTAATTTAATTTTTTTGTCTACAATTTATAAACTAATCTTAAATAATATAATTTAATAACTTAAGTTCGACAACTTAATTATTGTAATATTATTATTTAATATTTGTTAAGCTAATAAATATTATTTTCTATTTATCATTCATATTTTAAAGATATCACCGCTATTACATATAATTTGATATATATATTTCATAACATTAACCTACATGATCGTTGTGGAAAAAAATGAAATTATTCAAAATTTTTTTAATGGCTTAGGTCTTGATTTTACCTTAAATGAGGATTTTGCGTTAAAAAATTTTGTCCAGGGATTGCTGGTAAATGAGCGTGCTTCAATAAAAGATATAGCTGAAAATACAATTCACGGACTTGGAGAACGTCAGATGAATCGGGCAATTCATCAGTTGAGCATGAAGTCAGATGACATCCTGCTAACGAATCTTAAGCAATTGCAAACAATACCAGGACTGAAACTCAAATCTTCAGGAGTAATTTCTTTAGATGAGCATATTATTCCCAAAACAGGTACACGTATTGAAGGTGTAGATTATTTTCACGTGAACACTGGAGACAAAAATACTCTTGGCTTATCAATGATCAGCACACACTATTATGGTGGAATTATAGAATATCCAATTGATCGCGAAATTTATCGTCGTATTCGAGAGTTAGAAAAATATGGGAGAGAGTTAGAAAAATATGGGAAAGCATCATTATATCGGTCAAAAAATGAAATTGCCAGAGAGCTTATCCAAAAGTATGCTGCTTTGGGAACACCTTGTAAGACCTGGGTAATGGACAGTTATTTCATGACAAAAGAAAACGTTCAAGAATTAACCTCTCATGGATTTTCCTATATTTCGAAAATCAAGAGGAATTGGGTGGTCACATTCCATCGTAAGCGTTGGAATATTTCCGAATTATATGCACACATTCCAGACTCAGAATATGAGCTCGTAAAAGCTGTAAATCCAAAAAATCATGAGAAAAAACATTTTTTAGTAGCACATAGAGATGTTTTTATCAAGAAAATTGGAAATCATCACCTTATTTTTCTCAAGGAATTAGAGACGACAGAAACGGGAGAGTTCAAGGAAAAGTATCGTGATGGATGGACATGTTTAGTTTCGAATATTGATGATGGCTCTCCTAAAGAGATAGTTCAAACTTATATGAAACGATGGACGATAGAAACGAGTTATAGGGATGATACCCAGGAATTGCACCTAAAAGGATGCATGTGGCGTAATATTGAAGGGCAATACTGTTTTATTTCCCTTGTATTTTTAGCATACAGACTATTAGTGTGGGCACATTATATGGGTTTTTTAGGAGCTTATAATTCAGAGCTAAGGACCATTGGGCAAAAACATAGAGCATTTCAACGTTTTAGTGATGAGTTATTCGGAATTTGGATAAATAAATTGCACCAAACGTGTAAGAATTGTCAAATAGCAGATATTATTCATGGGTTAATTTATGGGATAAAAGTAGAAAAATTTTTATAAAAGAACCAAATAAATTAATAAGCTATTAAGTTGTCGAACTTAAGTTAATAAGAAAAGTATATTAAAATATTCATGAAATCTATCTCTTTAAAATTTAACAAGAAGAGATGAGATAATTAAAAATGTCTAAAGCTGATATTAAAAGAGAACTAGCAGAAAAATCCTCTGAAAGGGAAAAAATTAGACCTCGATTATGTGAATAAAAATAGTGGGTTATATAAATAATGGGTTTTAAAGTAAAAATCAAAAAATGGCATGAATATTCCAAAATTGCTGACTTACCAATAATTGCCCGCCGGAAATTTTTTAACAATTGTTTTGATGGTGCTCTTACATCTGCGGGAATTATTAGTGGTTTTTTCGTATTTTTCTTAATGAATTCTGGTTCAAATTCGCCTAACAACATTCTCATTACTGGATTTGCTACAGCTTTAGCAATTGGGGTTAGTGGATTATGGGGAGCTTTTCTTTCAGAAGAAGCTGAGCGAAAAAAAAAATGATTGATTTAAAAAAAGAAATGGCTATAATTAAGGAGAAAAAAGATATTAATAAAAAAAATCAAAAACCTCAAAAAAAAAGTTTGGTAGAAAGGGCCGAAGATTTTGCTACTATTGTAGCATCCCTAGTAGATGGAGGAGCTCCAGTATTGGGAGCAGCATTACCGTTAATACCTTTTTTATGTGGTACTAGTCTTGAACTTAACCATTTTATATTCTCTTATATAATTTTAATAGGACTCTTAATCTATTTAGGTTTCTTTTTAGGTAAAATCTCTGGTGGAGGAAAAGTTAGATATGCTATTCATTTGGTAATAGCAGGAATTGTCACCTTGGTACTATCACTGTTACTTGGTAGTATTTCTGGTTAAAAAATTGTCTTATAAAAGATTCTCAACCCATAATAATAAGTTTATCTATATTCTTTTAAATTATCTAAGGAAATAATCTCTATTGTGGGCATTTTACAATTAATTATCATATTAAATTCTTAATAAAAAATTGGTCTCTTAAATATTTAAAATCAATTTTTAGTTAAATTAAAGTATGTCTGAAATAGAAAAGATTGTTAAAAAAAAGAAATGTATAAGCCTAACTACA
>CAZGJX010000179.1:0-5484 GCA_964525635.1 uncultured archaeon | reverse complement strand
TTCGATTTTTTAATTAAATGAATTTTGTAAAAAATTAGTCTAAATCATTTAATAAATTAATAAGTTGATTTTATAATTATGATTTAAATATTATTTTTAAATCATGGAATAGTAGTATGAGGTGCGTAAAAATGTTAAATCAACTTTCATATATGAAGAAAAATAATTCCATTAACAACATTACAATAATTGGAGCAGGAATGCAAGAACATAAATTAGCTCAGACTGCTTTAATAGCTGGATTTAATAAGGTTTTTCTTTATAGTAGAACAAAGCAATCGATTGAAAGAGCAGTAGATAAGATAATCAATAGTAAATCTGAAGGATTAAAAGTTCTTGAGTCAAAAAATCTTTTAGAAAAAGGATCAACAACTCAATTATTATTGAGTAGATTAGTCAAAGAACCTAACTTAAGAAATGCAGTAAAGGATACTGAATTTATCATCGAAGCTGTACCAGAAATCATGACATTAAAGCAAAAAATTTTTAAAAAAATGAGTGAATATTGCCCAAATCATACAATTATTGCAAGCGATACCTCAACAATGAGCATTACGAAAATAGCAAAATATATTAAAAATCCTAATAGAGTTATAGGGATGCATTTCTTCAATCCTCTGAGAAGTCCCTTAATAGAAATTA
Source organism: uncultured archaeon (assembly GCA_964525635.1). Taxonomy (GTDB): domain Archaea; phylum Asgardarchaeota; class Lokiarchaeia; order Sigyniarchaeales; family SOKP01; genus JAFGOA01. The sequence continues at coordinate 4,842 of CAZGJX010000179.1, read as the reverse complement.
CAAAAGGAAAGTATACTACAGATAACACAATGGATATTGCTTATAATTTTGCAAAATCACTACCATGTGAAAATGGAGAAAGAGTGGTTATTAAACTTGAAAAGGAATCTCCCGGATTTATTGTAAATAGAATGATTGGTACAATAGAAATATATTTTAAATGGGCAATTGAACAAGCAACTAGGCGAAATATTCCTTATGAGCAAATTGATGCAGATATTATAAGTGTAATGCCAATGGGTTGTTGTTTAATGTGTGATATTATGGGAATAGATACTATATATTACTGTATGAAGTATTTTGCATCAAATTTATCTCCTGATTTTAAACCCACTCCAATATTTAAAAATATGATTGATCAAGGACGATTAGGGAAGAAATCGGGTAAAGGTTTTTATGACTGGTCTAAAGGTAAACCTATTATCGATAGAAAAAAAAAAGCAGGTATTATAAATGAAAAAATGATTAAAGCAATTCTTTTAAATGAAGGATGTAAACTACTTGAGAAAAGGATTGTAAATAATTATGATATTATTGGTGAAGCTGTCTTAGCGGGATATAATATTTCTGGTCCATTTGAAGAAGGAAAGCGAAATTATAAAGAATTATCAAAACTTTTAGATAATTTTTCTAAAAAAACTGATAATAATTATCTTAAACCTTGTGATTTAATGAAATCAGGAAATTTTAGAATGATGACACAAACAAGGTTTCAAGAATGAAATAAAAAAAAAATATTTTATTTTTAAAAAAAGGAAAAGATCTTACTAAAGGGATTAAATAAAAACTTTAGAAGGATTAAGATAATTAATTCATGTTGTTATATAGAATTCGGAATTATCCTCATTAAATTCACATTCAATATAACCATTTTTTATTAATTCAAATAGATAACCTAATATTTTTTCCTTATTTATTTTTAAAGCTCTTTCTAAATAATTTATTTGTATTTTTTTCTTACCTTTAATGAATTTTAATAACAAGTCTTTATGAATGAGATTTTTTATTTCATCCTTTAATTTTTGTCTTTTTGAATCATAATAACTATCTATTTTATTTGGTGAAGTAGTTAATAATTCAGATTCTTTAATAGGTATACTTTCTTCTTCAATAGTTACTTTTTCTTCAATAATTGTAGGTTCTTCAATCAATTGACTTTCTTCTACTAATGTGTCAAGAAATGATTCCCCTTTAAATGATTTTAACTCATTAGATAAACTAGTTAATAATTCAGGTTCTTTGGTATGTATACTTTCCTCTTCAATAATTTTTTTCTCTTCAATGATCGTAGGGTCTTCAATCAATTGACTTTCTTCTACTAATGTATCAATATATGGTTCTCCTTTATTTACCTCTAATTCATTAGATGAACTTGTTATTACTTCAGGTTCTTCAGTAAGTATACTTTCCTCTTCAATAATTTCTTTCTCTTCAATTGATATAACTTGTTCGAAAAATTGTTTTTCTTCTGTTAAGGCCTTCACAAGTGGTTTTGCTTCATGTTCGAGCTCAAAAATCTCTGAAATGATTTCTATCATTTTCTCACGATTTTTTGGTCTATTTGCGATCATAGAGTATGTTTTTAGCCCCATTGTTTTTTCAATTTCTGCAAAATTTATCGCTCCTTCTAAATCCTGTTTATTTCCGATTATAGCTGAACGAGTATATGGGACTTCTTTTTTAATCAATTCTAAAAAAAACCTGCTTTCTTTAATATTTTTAGAAGTCGAGTCTGTTACTATTAATACAGCATCACTCCCCTTGATATAATTTTTCCAAAGATATCTATATTGTTCTTGCCCTGCAAAATCCCATAAACTAAATAATAATTCCCCTATTTTAATTGTAGCAATATCACCTGAGATTGTTGGGGTATATGTTTTTGGTATTTCTTCCAATTTTATTAATTTTTTGATAGTTGTTTTTCCAACTCCTGCAAATCCAACTATAGCTATTTTAGGTCTCAATAGTCTGTGTATTCGATCTGCTATTAAATCCAATCTTTCACTTTCTGGAGAATTAAAATCTATTTCATTAGTTTCTATATTTAGCAAACTAAGAAACTCATATTTAAAGATAATTAATTGTGGTTTTATATTCCTCATATAATCGTCTATTAATCCAGTAGTAAAAATAAAACATAAATTTCTCTTTAATTCTACTTCATAAGATATTCTATAATTAAAAAATTTAAAATTGTCTGCTTTCTTATAGAAATTTTCATTTGCTTCCTTAAGAATATCAAGACTAAACTTTTCTATTTCTGAATCGCTTAAAGCACTTCCAAAACATCTCTTGTAAATGATTTTTTTTCCTTTAATAACAAAAATCTGTCTCAGCATTTTCTATAACTTTATATATACTTTTTATTTTTCTCATTAATAATTATTCTTTCTCTAATTATTATATTCAAAATTAGGTTTATATCTTTTAATCTTATTTTATTTATAAAAATAAAAAAGAGAAGCAATATTTAAACAAAAGGCATTTCTTAAAAACCAACAATGATTTAAAGGATGGTCAAGAATTTGTTGTTGATACAGGTATTATGATGGCTTATACAGGAGATATACAATTTAAGGTTAGTAAAGTTGGAGGTAAAAAAAGCTTTATACTAAGGGGAGAAGGATTAGTGATTAGATATACTGGACCAGGTATTGTCTATACTCAAAATAAAGATATTAGAATGTTAGCTTCGAGTTTACTCCCTTATTTACCACAAAAAAGATAATTCCTTTTTTTTTTTTCTTTATTATTTTTAAAATTAAAATTAAATCTATTAACTTTATTCCAATTATTTTTCTACTTAATATTAAAATTTAGTAGAAGGATTTTTATACCAATATTATCATGTTTTTTAATAAAAATAAAAAAACGAGAAATATGAGTCAAAAAACAGCTGCATTAGGTTTAATATTTGGAATTTTGGGAATGGGCTTAGCAGGATATATGCTTGTAGATAGTAAAATATTACCCATGTTTGATACTCCTACTGGTGATTCTTTTAATAATATGTGGTTTGTTGATTATGGTGGGACTGCAACCACAATGCCAGTTGGACTAGCTGCGGGATATCTATCCCCTTTTTCTCTTGAGATAACTGTAAGCTCAGGAGAAGATATGTATGGTTTGTTTACGGGATATATAAATTTTGCTACAGGTGCTGCTAATGTTCTTTTATATGTATATGTGGATGGAGTATACTCTAGTAAATATACACGAATCACTAGAACTGATTCTTCAGGGATTGAAAGATATCCCTTTGCCCTTCAATGGATTGATGATGCAATTTCACCAGGTAAATATAACGTATCAATGTGGGGATATGTTCAAACTGATTCTGCAACACTCTATAGTGGAGGTTTATTAATCCAGACATTTTAATAATTTTTTTTTATATAAAATAAAAAGTATTGTGAAATGAATTTAGCAATTTAAAGAATTTCTATTTTTATATTGATCAATTGATAATTATTTAGTTTACAATTTTAAAATCATATTTCTTGGATGAAATTGACATTATAAGGATTATCTAATATTAATTTGATATATTCTTTAAATTATAATTCTGAAAAAAATTTAAAAAGCATAAGACTTAATCTATATCTTAATTATATATGACGCAGTTAATAATCACTCATTCTAATCATTTTTATCTCATTAATACAACCAATTAAATAAGTGAGAAATTGTTGTTATGATTAAATATTTAATGCGTTATAAATATAAAAAATCTAAAGATAATAAAAATGAAAAAGACTCCAAAATATGTAAAAGAATTAATAGAAGGATTAGTCTGTTTTATAAATTTATATATTATTTTTGAATTTATTACAATTGGTCCTGAAGGAAAATTTTATAATGATCTCATTATTGGAAACAATATTTTCCAACAATTATCATTTATCTATATCATTATATTAACATTAATATTATGTATTACCTATGTATCAATTAATATTATACCTAAATTTTTAATTTCAATACATAAAAAGATATCATTTAAACCTCTATATCACGTATCTGCATCATTTGAAGAATTTGAATATGGGTCTAGTAGGAAAATCCGATTTTATAGAATCATTATGGTTTCATTATTCGGTTTTAATTTCAGTTTTGGATATGCTAGTAATTATAATATTCAATCAATAGTCCTTAATACTGAATATTTGTCATCTTTTACTGCTGATATCTTTAACTTTCAGCCATTCATTTTCACCTTTATCGTTATATTATTATTTTTTACGTTGATTGCTTCTTTTATATTCTGTCCTATTTGGTTTTTAAAAGATTCTGAAATTTATTTTTATAAAGCGAAAAAGAATCAAAAATCTATAGATATTTCAAACTTAGGGGATTATTACAACCGTTTTATTATGGGATTTATAGGAATTGGATTAATAGCATCCTATATTTCCTATTTTATTCAAATTACTACTCTATGGGAAGATTTAGATTTCTGGATTATAACGTTAACTGCAATAATACTCCCATTTCTCCCTTTATTAATGAATTTTTTTGTATATGAAGCTTTATTTTATTTAGATCATGCATTAGAAAAGAGAAGAGCAAAATTACTGGATAAGTTAAGAACTAAAAAATATTTCAAAGAGGAATTAATCAATAAAATCAAAGATATTTAGTTATCTTTGTCAATAATTTATTATGTTGAATTAATAACAGGAATACTATTAAAACATGTTGAACCTTATTTTAGACATAAGTTCAATCAATAACTTTTAGGGAAATAGAGTAATTATCTTTTTTTTGTTCATTCTATAATTATCGTGAAACCGAACTTTTACGAAATATTGTAAATATATTAATAATATAAGGATAATA
>CAZGJX010000178.1:0-5484 GCA_964525635.1 uncultured archaeon | reverse complement strand
TTTCTTGATAATTTTAAATAAGATTAGCTACGTTTTACTAGTTTTGATAACATAATTCCTATACCCATTTTATCTGTTGATAAAAGTGCATGAACAAAATATAATTAAATGCAATAAAGTAAATTTAAAATTAACCTTCTTTTTTTAAGTAAGATCCTAAATCCATCATGTCATCTCCACGTTTCACTTGAATCTTACTCTTAATTCCTTTAGCTTGTCTTTCCAAATAAATGATTACATTAAGTGGTATTCTTCTATCCACACTACCTCTTTTCTGAATCAAAGCTATTAAATAATCAATATTTTGGACTACTTCTTGACCTACTAATTCATTAAAGATAGATTGATATACATTAGGTTGATTTTGTTTTATCGTATTCAGATGTTTATAGGCTTCAGGCATTAAAACAACTTTTAATACAAAATCAATCTTATCATTAATAGATACTACTTGTCCTTGAGCTTGTTCTTGTCTCATTTTAGCTTCCATCAATGCACGCTTTTTTTTCATTCGTATTTTATTTAATTCATGTTCTTCTTGATTATCTATGTCATTCATTGTATTCTCAAGATTAGTTTATAAGATAATACTCTATATTTATATCTTCTAAGATAAAAATAATTTTTATTTGAATAATAATTTTTTGCCATAACCTGAAATAATATAGTAATACCTTAAATCAAAAAAGTTAATCAAGTCTAAAAACGAAAAATTCTTCTATTCCAATTTCCTCTATTGATAAGGAAATAAAAACTTTTTTTTAAAATTACTATTAAAATCAAATTATTTTAAAATCGTTGATTTAAGAAAAATAATGGTCCCCTCTGCCGGCTTAGCAGGGTAATGAGAAATCCATTTCCTTTTTGATCCAGCGGCATCTCGGTATCTTTCTTTGCTTTACTGACGTATTTTCATTGGCCTATGCCTTAATACGCGACAAAATCTACAGCCGAGCACTCTACCGGGCTGAGTTAAGAGGGGTATACTATTTGTAAATTGTATAGTCTTAGAAGTAATATAATATTTACGATTTATCACTTGAAGATATTATCTAAATTAAATTATTAAACGATTTAATTTTATCGACTTTTAAAAACTCATTTAAATTCAGTTTAGAATAAAAAATAATAAATAAAAGGAAAAAATAATAGATAAAAATAGAAAAACGGAATATATTGTTGAATTGGTTTCTTTTTCCTATAGATTATTAGCTAAACATTGAAGTTAAAATGCTTATTAAGTAAAAATTGAAGTAAAATATTTTAAAAATATTGTAAAAATAGATAAGATTTTTGAATTAAAATAATTTCAATTAAATCATAAAAAAACAAAAATCTACTTTGAAGACTAGATTTTTCTTTTTAGAAAATTTTTAATGTATTAAGTATATAATTTTATAAACTTATAATATTTAGAATTAAATTAAAAATATAATAATATGGTGATTAACTATTAGAGAGGAGACAGACTATTCAGAAGCTATTGAATCATATAAAAGCGATAATCTTGTAATATTAGAACCATGGGGAAGAAGTATTGATCATCTTAGGTTAACAATACTTGGAAAAAAGAATACTCCATATGAGGGAGGGAGGTTTATATTTGAAATTAAATTTCCAGATAATTATCCTTTCATGCCCCCTTATTGTTATGCAGTTACACTTATGTGGCACCCTAATATAGATTCCTCCATTCCCCCAGGAAAATTGAACATTTGTTTGGATTTAATAAATCCAGATAAAGTGGGGAAAGTAGATCCTGCTACAGGAGCCAGTGGATGGACTCCATCAAAAACATTAACAAATATAATTGAAGCTTTGAAGGGTATGATGCATGTTGAACCTCCTTTTTTTAATCCAGGAGATCCATTGAATCATGAAGCGGGAGAACAATACTTTAGAAACCATAAAAAATTTATGCAAAAAGCGAAAGCTTGGACAGAAAAATATGCAATGGATTGATTTTTTTTATTCTTCTTTATTTTTTTATGATAAATAAAATCCTATTTATATCAATAAACAAGCTCATTTAATTTGAGAAGATAAATGTTAGATAAATCATTCTTTCAAAATATAAAGATTATAGTTTTTGATTTAGATGGAACTATTGTTAATTTAAACGTAAATTGGACTTATTTGAAAGAACTCTTAAAAAAAAGATATTATGAAATTTACAATGAAAATTGTGAATTTAAGAGGATTTCAGATTGTCTTAATAAAATAGTTGAAAAGAAAGATGAGAAAGAATTATTGAATTTTTTTAAATTTATTCAAAATTTTGAGCTCAAAACAATAAATAAAACACAACCTATTGAAGAAATCATATATTTAATTAAAAATAAAGAGAAATTTTTTATTTCTCCTGATATGAAACTGGTTATTTTATCTTTAAATACTAGGAAAACAATAATCAAAGCACTGAAATTATTTGATATCTTTGAAGAATTTAGCTATATCATAGGTAAGGAAGATGTTAGAAAATGGAAACCAGATCCTCAAGGACTTTTAAAAATAAAAGAACATTTTAATGTTGGAAATCATGAAATTATATATTTTGGAGATAAAGAAAAAGATCTCTTAACGGGAAAAAATGCTAATATACAATCATATTTCATCTATGATTTAATTGACTTTGTGAAATCTAATTAGTATTAAATTATATGTATATTAAAATACAAACAATTATAGTTTAGGATTCTCTTAACATAAAATATTCCCTTATATTTGTACCAGGAATAATTAAATTTCCCATAACTTTAAATCTAAACTTCTTATAAAAGTTTATATTTATTTCTGTTAATGTTTCAAGATAAATTGGAAGTCTTTGATTGTCTATTTTTTCTATCATGTGTCTCATCAACATACTCCCAAAACCTTTACCTTGATACTTAGGATCAATACCTATATTTACAATATACCAATGTTCATTTGGAGCATATTGTAGATGAGCTTTTTTATTGAGTTCATCAATTATGAGAAATTTCTTCAAAGTCTTAATTCCAAGTCTAAAAATTAAAGAAATAGCTCCACATCGAATGAATCTAATAATTTTTTGCTTATATTTTTTAAATGGAAGCCAAATGACAATACCTTCAAGATTAGACGTAGCATACGTTTCTCCATATCTTACACCTAAAGATATCATCATTTTAAAAATATATTTCATTTTTTTTTCTCTTCCTTTATTATCAGGAATTACATATATAAATACAGGATCATCAAAAAATGCTTTTCCTAATATTTCCCTACCAATATTAATATCTTTTTTTGATAATTTCTTTATCTTATCTTCCATTTTTTAATTTAATATTTTATAATTATAGATAAGAAATTTCTATTTTAAATTACTGAAAAGAATATTTCAAATTCATAAACTTAATTTAAAAGTATGTTAAACTAAATATTAAAAAAATTGAATTTAAAATTACATATATGTGATTATAACATTATATTTTTTTATTTCTGAATTCTCCTTAGCCTTTCCTAATGGTGTAAGGGTAATTATTGCATTACTATTAATTTTAAGGTCTGCTTTTAGTTTAAGGTTAGGATCTTTTAAAGAGGCAACATATGGATTCCAGTAAAGTTCCTTTGTCATTGGATTGGTAATCATCCAGAAATCTGGTTCTAAATCATAACCAATTATTTTCATAGCTTTAAAGATATATTCTATATTTGCATCAAAAGGTACGACAATTTGAACATTTTCCTCTCCTTCTATATCTCCACATGCAAGACAATTATCCCTTTTTTGAATTTCTAATGAATCAAATTGTCCATAAACACCATTGTAATTGATATATGAAGGATACATAGGAGGGCCTATATTTCTTCCATTTACTCGAAATAATAATTTCAGTGCTTCTTGGGATTCAATACTAGAAATGATTGAACTCACAGTTTGGATCGCTGCTATTTTATTTCCTAAAATATTCTCCATTTCTTCAAATTTATAATCAGGACCGAAGGTTTTTTTAATATTATCTTTCCATTCTTCAGCTTCTTCTTTGGTTAACATCTCTCTTTTTTCTGGAGGAACATTTTCCTTGAGTATTCTCTCTCTCAATGCTTCCAGTTCTGTTTGGGCTAACTTTCTAAGGTTTATTACATCATGATCTTTATTAAAATCTGGTTTATGGTTATATTTTTTCTCAAATTCTACTTCTGCTTTAATTACACAATGATTTCTATTTCTAGGTAAACCTTTTAGGGTACATGCTGCTACTAATTTATCATCAGGAGGTGGTACCGGAACTAAGCACCTATAACAGGCAGTTTGATTTAAAAGTATTGACTCATATTTTTCATCAAATTCCTCTTCAATTTTTCGCTTTATTTTTGTTATAACAGGTTTAATATTTTCTTCTCGAAGTTTTTCAATTTCAACTTCAAGTTCTTCAATTTTTGATTTTACTCTAAAATAATCAGGATATTCTTCTTCATTTAGGGACCATAATTCTGATTCAACAAGTTGATTAATTACTATTTCTCTATTTTTATATTCAATCCCTGATCCTTCTGGAATGATGATTTGAACATGTCCTTCAAATCCAACAGTTCCTCCCTCTACTATAGGTTTCTTTAATCTAAGACATATCTTATTTAAATCCAATCGTGCATTAAAATTATCTAATGCCATTATGACAACATCTGCTTCTTCATAAACAGACACAGGTAATTTCTGTAATTTTTCAAAATAAAAATCCACTTCTAAATAAGGATTCATCTCTTTTAGTCTTTCAGCTGCTACTTCTGCTTTAGGTCTATTTTCATCTCCTGGTCTAAACAACATTTGTCGAGATAAATTTGAAGTTTCAATTGTATCTAAATCAACTAATATAAGTTTCTTTATCCCCATTAGAGCAAAGTCTTTAGCGATCTCACACCCTTACGTGCATATTATGAATTATAATATGCTTAACGCACCAACTCCAACAATCATTATACAACCTTTATCAAATATCTCTTGGTTCCATCCCTCTATAAGTTGTTGCCTCGCATACATTCTTGATTTTTTTATTTCTATTTTTTCATTATCTAACATTTAATATCAATTAGTTTAGTACAATAATATTATTATAAACAATATAAAATCCAAAATTTAAGATTATTTATTTTTTTTAAAATAAAATATTTTAAGCAAAAATTAAAAGATATTTCCTTGTTCATAGTTAAATTAATCTGAAGTTAATTTGTGAAAAATTACTACTTAAATTTTTTACCAGATCCCTTTAAATAGAGTTCAAGGAGTATTTAATATAAAATTAAAATATAAATATTTTGAGGTGAAAACCAATTCTTTTTAAAAATTATAGTAATATGAATACAACTAATATTTCTAAGAAATTACCAATAGTAATTTTGATTTTAATTATTTTTATGCTTCCTGCTTTTTCTAATGGCTCTACTGCACAGGTTACGAATCCTACTAATTCTCGTTCACAAACAGTTAGAAATACCGGATATTGGAAATTACGATTTTAT
>CAZGJX010000177.1:0-5578 GCA_964525635.1 uncultured archaeon | reverse complement strand
TTTGAGAATTTATATCCTAATTTTCTTGGGGATAATAATAAGTCAGATTTTAATTTTGATGGACGTCCTGAAGATTTTATAGGATTTAAGTTCTCTAAGCCCCCCTCATTGAAACGCTCGATCCAGGTTAAGATGGTATCTGAGTGAATATGCAAAATTTCAGCAACTTCATCAACAGGAGTAAGATCGCAAAGAAGCGCCAATGCATGGTATCTTTTTACCATACGAGCATCTCGTTCACGTTTGTAGAGATTCCAGAACGCGCGAGCAGGATCATATTCTAATAAAGATTCTAATGAACTCATATATGATTAAATTTATTGAAAGAGATAAATAATAATGTGTTACATATATATTATTCAATCAGGAATGCTTATTTTGATTGGTATATAGCACTATTTATCATCATAATAAATGTAATTGTTATAATAATTCAATATACAGACCCAACAGGTAATATGTATGTATATGAAGCGGCATTTATTCCAAAAGAGTTCTTCGAAGGAAAAAAAATGTGGACAATATTTACATCAATGTTTATACATGGAGATATTATTCATATTTTCATGAATTTATGGTTTTTCTATGTTGTAGCTGATAACTGTGAAGATTATTTAGGGCATTTCTGGTTTCTCATAATTTATCTGATGGCTGGATTAATGGGATCCCTGCTTCATGGATATGTGTCATTATTAATTCGAGAATTTTCCGAAATTCCATCCTTAGGAGCATCTGGTGCTATTTATGGAATTCTATTTCCTCATATTAAATTAAAAATATTATCCAGAGGATATCCAAGAAGAATAGATACATGGACTTTAATTATAATATATTTCTTTACTGAACTTATCTATGCTTTCACATCTTTAGGTTTATCAGGTACGGCTCATTTCGCTTATATTGGAGGATTTATTATGGGAGCATTATGCGCCATTTTTGTTAAAATTGTAAAAAAAAATAGAAAGGAAAAATAAAAAATAAGAATTGAGGGTATTTTTGATTCTTTGATTTTGATTGAAATTTAAGAATCATTAATTTAAAGCCGACATTAATTTCGACTATATCAAATCGTTTAGTGTCGGAAGAATATGGGTGATGTTTTTTGAATGAAAATCGCCATTTTATCCATTTTCGATAATAAAATTGCCGTTTTTCCTCATTCTTGTAAGATCTTTTCACTCCGACAAATTTCGAGGTGATATAAAGGGGATTTCTGTCGCTATTATTTGAATGATTTTTAATTTTAGATTCACTACCTAAATTCTAAAATACCCTCAATTCTTTTTTTTTTATAATCATTATTTTATTAGAGATTACACAATCCAATATATTTAAAAAACAAGTATTTGTGAAACTATTGATTGCAATTGATGATATTAAAGTTTTCAAATTGGAGAGAGATTCAGAAAAATTTAAAGAAATCGATATTAGTCAGAATATCATAAAAGATATATTAGATCATGAAAGTAGTTTAATATTTATTGATTATATGGCAAAAATTATATGGTTATGGTATGGATCAAAAACAGACTCAAAGATAAAATTTATAGCTGCACGAATAGCGCCCTCAATTAGGGATGTACATGCAATTGGATTCAAAATTTCAGCAATCGATCAAGATAACGAACCAGATCATTTTAAATTATTAATTGGTATATGATAAACTTGATTTATAGTTTAAGAAATGCTAAAATTTTAAGGATGAATATATAAAATAATGGATGAACTTGATCCCTATTCAAATCTTAAAAAAAGAAGACAATTAGGAATACATTTAACTTCATCTCAAATTTTCTTAAAATATATATTTCCTGAAATTAAGCATAAATTAAATAAATATACTTGGGTTGATCTGTTTTGTGGGGAAGGTAATCTAATTTTACCTATATTAGATTTTATAAATAAAGATAAAAGAGTACTCTTTTTCAAAGAGCATATAGTCTTATCTGACATTCAAGAAAAGATGGTTGAAAAATGTATAAAAAAAGTTGAAAAATTAGGAATTCCTACTTCGATCGCTCAGCAGAATATTATATGTAGAGATAATTTAGAAAATTATCCCTCATTTTTGGAGAATAGAAAATTTCCTCTCTATCATATTACAAATCCTCCTTATTTATATTTAGGATATATAAGAAAACATTTGAAAACCAAAACACAAACAAAATATTTCAAAATAATTAATAAGGGATATCAAGATTTATATCAAATTGCCATGATAAACGATTTAAGAAATGCCATCGTAGATTTAATTTATATAATACCTTCTAATTTTATTTTTGGTGCATCAGTATCCAATAAAATCCGTTTAGATTTTTTAAAATATTATAACATTCTTAAAATAATTATTTTTGAGACAAAAATGTTTGAATTTACTGGCACAAATATTATTATTATCTTTCTAAAAAGAAAAAAAAATCCAAATTTAGATGTTTTAAATTTTGAAGGTATAAAAGTTAAAAAGAATATAATTTTAAAAAGGACCTATCATTTAAAACCAGAGTTTAAATATCGTGGAGGTTCTGATTTTGATGAATTTCTTATAAATTTCCGCTCAGAAAATCCATTAAAAGTTAAATATTATTTAAGAAAAATAGATATTGAGCAAAATAAAGGAAATAATAAAATTGAGGTAATAGATTCAAATAATTATAAATCGGGTAAATATTTGAAAAGAATACTTAATGTTAATCATTTTATTCTTGAAAAAATAAAATCAAATACTCTTTATGTTAAAACCGTAGATTCAGGTACCTATAATGGAAGAGTAGGATTATATAAAATTGAAAATGATTTTAATGTCGAAGGAATTTATGTTTCTAATAATACTTATCGGACTTCACCAATACAACTTTTTTTTACACCTACAATCTCAAGTACGGATCAAGAATTTCTTATGAAATATTTTAATTATATTTTAGAATATTTTAGAAAAGAATTAGATAGTGAATTTCTAACAACCTATAAATACTCTAACGCAGAATATACACGAAAATATTTGGGATTAACTCAAGTAAGAATGCTAATTAAAACATTTCCTATTAATGAATTAAGTGAAACAGATAAATTAAAATTAAAAAATGCAATTCAATTTGAAGATATTTTTCAAGTTAAGGAAATTTTAAAGAATTATTCTACTTTATAGGTTATGATGATAATTTTTACCTATTTCTAAATATTATATAAAATATTATAATTCATTTTTTAGGTTCATTTACTTTTATTTTATAGTCACATTTTTAATCCATTTCCTAGAGGAAAAACGAAAATAACCAATTATCATTTTAATTATTTCTTCTATAGAAATCAATGCTACAATTATATAAACAGGAAAATTAAAAATAAAAGCTGTTATTAAAGCGATTGGCACACCAATTAACCACATTCCTCCAATATCTATAATCATACAAATTGTAGTATCTCCTCCTCCTTTTAAAATACCTGTATAAAATAGAATATTTGATGCTTTTCCCCAAACTACTAGTGCCATTACTAATAATATATTAGAAACGTATATTTTACTTAGATTTGTTATATTATAAGATCCTATAATGAAATCTTTAACCAAAAGTATTATAACCATTATCATAAAAGAAAATATATAAATTATAATAAGGAATTTTTCAGCATAATTAATTGCTTTTTTTTCTTCATTAGCTCCAATTCGATTCCCAATCATTGTAGCTGCTGAAAGGCCAATTCCTGTTAAAAACATTAAATAAATAGATTCAATTGTTCCAGCAATAGTAAAAGCTGCTATTGATTCCGTACTTATTCTCGAATAAATAATTATATACATTGTATATCCTAATCCCCATAAGAAATGTTGTAAAACAACAGGTATGGTTATTCTTAAATAATCTAAAATCATCTTTTTAGAGAATGAAAAGATTTCTTTTAATTTACCCGCTGTTGGCAATTTTAACAAATAAGAAATTATTATTAAAAGACCCGTCTGAATTATTCTTCCAGATAAAGTTCCTATTCCTGTACCTATTACCCCTAATTGGGGAAAAAATCCAATTCCAAAAATTAAACAATAACTAATCAATGTATCAAAAGTTAAGGCTATAGAAGTTGCTGTAAGTGAAATTTTTACTTTTCCAGTACTATTTAATATAGAATAGAAAGGAATACCTATTCCGAAAAATATTTGACTAAGGCCTATAAGGCGAAAATACCCCTCTGCTATTAATTGGACATTTTTATTATCAGTAAATAATGAAACTATTTCCCTTGGAAAGAGAATTGAAATTGCTGCAAATATTATAGAAAAAATAGATGTAAATAATAGAGTGATTCCTAAAATAGCTCTAAGATTTTTTATGTCTTTTTTTCCCCAATATTGAGCTGTAAAAACAGCCGCTCCACTTCCAAATCCTATCATAAATAAAAGAAATAGAGTAAAAACTTGGCTTACAATACCGACGGCAGCAACTTCATCGGTACCTAACTGTCCTATCATAAATACATCCAATAAAGTAACTAAAGATGAAATAAAAAATTCTACAATGGTTGGTATGGCAATTTTCAACAACCTAGGATAAAATTCTTTATTACTTGTTAATATTTGACCTAATTCTTTCATGATTAAAATAATATAATAATAAAGGAATAAATATTCATATAGATTTTAAGAAATTCATTCATTTTAAAATGGATTATTACTATTAATAACTAACCTTTCTTGGTTTTCTTAATATATTGAATATATATCAAGATCCCCAAAATTAAAAACCCAAAATCCATCGTTAGAGCTCCAGGCCATGTGGTATATACACCAAGTCCTATTGTTTGTGAGTCGTCAAAAAGTAGTGGAATACCCATGGCTTTATCCCCTAAAATAACCTTCATAGGCCAACCAATCATATCTAAAATCGTATGACTAAATACAACAAGACCTAAAATTAAACTGATAAATAAAATTTTCCTTGTTAAATACTTTTCTTCCTCTTGTTCTTTTTTAGAATTAAAATATTTTATTGTTACTGTAGTGATTAATATAGTGATTATTGACCAAACTACTGACATAAAAAGACCATGATGTGTCCACATTGGTGCGAAAAATAGAATATATGATAAGAGGTCAATAAGCTCCGAGCTTATTAATAAAATCCAAAGAGGAATTTTTGGGCAAAATCTCTTAACGGCAAAACCAATTCCTAAATGTGCTAATGCAGGCATAATTTTTAATTCTTTATATTTTTATATTCATTTAATAATTCTAATTGTAATTAATTTTAAAATTTATTCAAGTCTATATTTTATTTAAAATGAAAGTCTCTATTAACTCAGATTAAATATTTTCTCTTCATAAATTAAATTAATCTTCGTGAAATTGGGCTATTACTTATATTAACGTTTTAAATTTATTTGTTGTAAAGGGGTATTATTATAATAAAGAAATTTTATGATATTATTAAATTCATAAATATTAAAAATATATTCCATAACCTATTGAAATTATTATAATTATTATGTCTATTATTTTTCTTTTAATATTTTATAAAATAACATCTTAAGGACTAATTTTACAAAAGAAGGATCATTTATAAGATCTATCCACGAGAAAAGATAA
>CAZGJX010000176.1:0-5659 GCA_964525635.1 uncultured archaeon | reverse complement strand
CCTATTTTCACCTTACTATCCTATCAAAAGCAAGATCTCATAGTCAATATCTTATAGTTTTCTATTAGTACTATTTTGTCCTTTCACGAGTTGATTGATCTAGATGCAGCTTATCTTGATAAAATCGATAAAAAGATAAACTAAGAATTTTGGCACTTTCACCCCTCAAAATGGCTGGTAAAAAGCAGCAATTAACGGCCAAGCTTGCCTCCTTGCAAAAAGCAAATCGTAATTACCTTGAAAACGCCAACTTTGTTATCAAATTTGCCAAGAAAGCGCTCCCGCTATTCAAAAAACAAAATGGGGGACCAAAAAAGACGACTTATTAATATTTTAGTTTATTATAAAAAACGTAACCATTACCTAAAAAGGCATATATTTTTTCTATATTATTTGTCTTTTTGAAAAAATTAAAACTAGACATAAAAAATATTAATTTGTACAAATTCTATAAGAGATTTATTTGAATTATAATTTTTAACTAGTACAAGATACTTCTGGAATAAGAATTATGAAATTACTGCCTTTAGAATGATCTCCTTTAATCCTATTTTCAACCCATATCCTACCATGATAACTTTGAATAATATTTTTTACAAGTGATAATCCCAATCCCATTCCACTGCCAATTAATTTCTTATCCTGAACTCTTTGGAATATTATCTCTTTTCTTTCATCTCTAATTCCCATTGCATTATCTAAAAATTGAAATTTGATATATGGATTTTTATCAATTTCATCTTTATTGATAATTATTTCAATTTCTATTATTGGATTCTTATTATATTTTACAGCATTTATCAGGATTGTTTCAAATACGTCTAAAATGAATTCATTCGCACTGATGCATAATTCTTTATCAAATGAATAAACATTAATTCTTATTTCCCTTTCTTGAAATATTCTTTTAACATACAATATAGCACTTTCTAATAAAAAATTGAATTTGATTGAATTAATTTTTTCCCTAAATTCTTCAAGTAAAGATAATTTTTGAATATTGGAAACTAAATTAGCTCCTCTAATCACTTGTTCATTGATAATAACGTTAATTTCCTCAATTGTTTTCATTTGTTCTGGTTTATTTTTAAATGTTTGAAATAAATCATTAGCGGACTTTATATTTTGGAGAATATTATTGATATCATGGGTGAATAAATCTTTATAAAACTCCGCACGATTAAATGCTTTACGAAATTTATTTTCAGATTTTAATAGTTTGATTTCATTTTTCCTTTTATCCGTAATATCTGAAACAACTGTCAATGCATAATATTCATTATCCATCTTAACAGGATTCATTTGTGATAGTAACCATACTTTACGACCATCTTTTCTCTCAACTAATACTTCAAAAGGAGGAAGAATTATACCTTTAGAAAAACTTGATATTCTATCTTTTATAAGTGGTAAGAGATTCTTATCAAATATTTCTAATCCTAAGAAATTTCTTCCAATTAATTCACTTCTTTTAAATCTTAAAATATCTTCTATTTTTGAATTCAATTCAATAATTTTAGCATTTTTATCAATCAAAGCTATTATATAAGGAGAATTATCAAATAAATTACGGTATTTCCTCTCAGATTCTATTAATTTTTGTCCAGCTTTTTTTTGATCTGTTATATCTTGTCCAGAACTTAAAATTCCTATATTATTTGCCTCTTTATCTTTAATTAAAATTGTTGACCATGCAACTAATCTACTTTTTCTATTCTTGGTCCATATTGGATTTTCATAAAAAGGAACAACTTCAATTTTCCCAGCTATTAACTTTTGGAAATAATCAGACACTCTCTCCCTCTCATTTGGTGGAATACAAGTCTCGAACCAATTTTTATTGATTAAATCTCCTTCCTCCCATTCAAGAATTTCATATCCTTTTTTGTTTAATAAGGTTATATTACCATCTCTATCTAAAGCGACAATAATTACTGCAACCAAGTCTAAATATATATTCGCCTTTTCTCTTTCCTTAACTAACTTTTCCTGGGCTCTCTTTTGTTGAGTGATATCTTTATTAATTTTCACCATTTCTTTATTTCTTCCAAATGTATCTTTTATTATAGTAGATGAAGAAAAAATGTTAAGAAGTGAACCATCTTTTTTATGTTGGATTCCTTCTCCATTCCAATATCCATTAGATAAAAACTCTTCTACTACTTCCTCTTCTTTTTTATTTAAAAACTCCACTGGAATAATTTCTCTAAGATTTCTTCCAATAACTTCATTAGATTTCCATCCATATATTCTTTCAGCTGCTTTATTCCAACTTAATATATTATAATCCATATCAAGTGATAAAATTGCATCAGAGACATTTTCTACAAGTTCAGCTTGATATTTAAGTTTTTCTTCTGCTTTTTTCCGCTCTGTAATATCAATAAAAACTGCTAACATGGCAGGCCTTCCTTCATAAAGAATTTTCTTGGAGTAATTATCAATCCATACTTCCTTTCCTGATTTCTTAAATCCCTTAATTTCATATTTAGGAATGACATCTTTTAATCCTAATTTTTTTTTTCTTCCCTGTTCTGCGATAAACTCTCTAAATTCTGGAGAAATCAATTTAACAAATTCTCCAGATCTCCAACTTTTAATTTCTTCTATTGAATATCCTGATATCTCTGCCATACGTTGATTAAGATATTTAAAGATTCCATCTTGAACAATACAAATTGCCATCATTGATTGATCTGATATAGTTCTGAATTTTTCTTCAGTTTCTTCTAGCAGAAATTCAACTTCTCTTTGTTTTGTAATCATATCAGTATGTATAAATATGAATTCAGGAGGAATAAAAACATATGAAAATCTTATAAAGGTTATCTTATCCATAGTTCGAGATTGAGATCTTATTTCTCTGTTTTGGATTTCTTTCTTTTCATAACAGAGAATTAAATCCTCTATGATATTCGGTTGATCTTTATAATATTCTGAAGCCTTAATTCTCAAAAATTCTTTCATTTGCCCATTACTAAGCCTATCTGCAGCATTATTATAATCAATTAAAATAAAATCATTTTCTCTTTTTTGCCACACGTAAATGGGGGAGTCAAGTTCCTTGAAAAATCTACGGTATCTATCATTGGTTAAACTTGAATTATCAAATTCATTTGTCAATTTAAACCCCTTCCTTTAATATAAAACTAGATATAATATACTTTCTAAATAACATAAAATAAGATTCATTATTTAATATTTATGCTCTGAATTATGTTTTTAGGTGAAATTATTGTTTTTCTAATATTTCTGTATTATTAGATCTTTTTTTTAATCTTAATAAAGATGAAATTTGTTTAATGAGACTTAATCATAACAATAAGATTTATCTATTTTGACTTAAACAATCATTTATTTCATCAATTAATTCTTCATAACTAAATGGTTTTGATAAAAACCGAGATGCTCCTACAGATAAAGCTTTATCTTTAACTGTTTTATCTGCACTAGCAAATATTATTTTTGTATTATTATTTATTTTAATAATTTCTTGTGTTGTTTCGATACCATTTTTTATAGGCATACGATGATCCATTAAAATAATTTCTGGTTTATTTGTAAATTCCTTAAACATATTTATAGCATCTTCTCCATTATTAGCTTTACCAATTACCTCAAATCCATAATTAGTTAACATTAACTCATATAATCTCTGTAGAGAGAAGTCATCTTCCACAATAAAAATCTTAATTATCATCAATCGCCTCCGGAATGAGAATTATAAAATTGCTTCCTTTAGTGTAATCTCCATTGATTCTATCTTCAACTGTTATAGAGCCTTCATAGATCTTAAGAATTTGTTTTACAAGTGATAATCCTAAACCCATACCGGTTTCGAATGACAATTTTTCCTGGCTTCTTTGGAAAATCTTTTCTTTTCGAATATCCTGAATTCCCATCCCATTATCACTAAATTGGAATCTTACATAATTAATTCCATCTTGTTTAATAGCATCAATATCAATACTTATTTTTATTGTGGATTTATTATTATATTTCACAGCATTTATTAAAATGTTCTCAAACACGTCTAAGATGAATTCATTTCCTTGAATTTTTAATTTATCATCAAAAGGATGGACGCGAATTCGTATATCCTTTTCCTGAAACATTTTTTCTGTAAATGTTATGGCACTTTCCAATAATAAATTGAAATGAATTGGTTTAATTTTTCTACTAAATTCTTCAAGTAGTGATGATTTACGAATATTTGATACCAAATTTGCTCCTCGGATAACTTGGGAATTAATAATCTCGTCTATCTCCTCAATCTTATTTATCATATCTTTTTTATCAGCAAAAATCCGACGCAATTCATTAGCAGATCTTATATTTTGGAGTATATTATTAATATCATGAGCAAATAAGTCTTTATAAAATTCAGCACGATTGTATGCTTCTCGATACATTTGTTCAGAGCTTTTAAGTCTTATTTCTGCCTTCTTTTCTTCTGTGATATCTAAAACAACCGATAATATATAAGAATCTCCAGCCAGTTCGAATGGATTTATATAAGATAACAACCAAACATTAGTACCATCTTTTGCTTTAACTAATACTTCATAGGGATCAAGTTTTTCTCTAGAGGAGAATTGGTTTAATCTTTCTCTCAACTCTGGAAAGCTGTTTTTATTATATATTCCTAATTCTAAATAATTTTGACCTATTACTTCATCTTTAGTGAGTCCTAAGATATCTTCTATTTTTGTATTTACATCAAGTATATCCCCTTTTATATTAAGTAGTGCTATAATATATGGAGAATTATCGAATAAATGATGATATTTATCTTCCGATTCTCTTATCTTCTGATTTGCTTTTTTCCATTCTGTAATATCTAAAGCTGTAAATGTAAATCCTCCAGAAAGAACACCTATAGTTGTACAACTCAATAACACATCTAT
Source organism: uncultured archaeon (assembly GCA_964525635.1). GTDB lineage: Archaea > Asgardarchaeota > Lokiarchaeia > Sigyniarchaeales > SOKP01 > JAFGOA01. The sequence continues at coordinate 752 of CAZGJX010000176.1, read as the reverse complement.
AATTTTATTATCTTTTCTTTTTAATTTTGTTTCAACTGTTCCTATTCCTTCTTTTTTTATTTTTTCAATAATTTCCATTCCAACTAAATTATACTCTTCTTCTGTTGAATAAAGCATCCTACTACTATGATCAATTAATTCTTCTCTAGAATAACCTACAAGTTTACAAAAATAATCATTTACTCGTTTATATATTCTTTTTACAACCATTCCAATTCCAATTGGAGCCGCTTTAAAAATACTTTCTATTTCAGCTTGTTTACTTTTTAAATCTTCTTCAGCTTTTATTCTAGAAAATGCATTACTTAATTCTGTTCCTATTACTAATAATATATCTTTTTCTTCTTCTGAAAAAATATTTTTAATTCTTGAAATAATATTTAAAGCCCCAATAGGATTACCTTCAATTATTAAAGGAATGCTAGCAAGGGAAAGGAACTTCCATTTTTGCGAATATTCATTGTTTATTTTATCATAATTATCAGAAAATATAGGTTTTCCTTCAAAAAATACAGTTCTATAATAACCCTTTTCTATGGATACTTCTTTTATATGCTCAATAAAATCAGGAGGAAGATTAGAATATTTTACTAAGCATGCTTTCTTTTTGATTTCATCAATTAAATAAATTCCTCCTCCATCAAACTCCATTAATTCTAATGTAGAATTCAATGATATTTTAAATAATGATGCTATATTATCTGCTTTATTTATGTTGATTATCAGTTTATTTAGGATTTTAATTTTATCTA
>CAZGJX010000175.1:0-5664 GCA_964525635.1 uncultured archaeon | reverse complement strand
AACACCTTAATAACACCAAAAGGAGAAAAAAAAGCATTTATAAAGTTACATCCAGACAATTCAGCTCAAACAATTGCAATAGATCTTGGGATATTTTAAATTATTTATTTATCAATTAAAATATTAATATTAAATTGTAAAAATTGTTCTTTGCTAATTATTTTAATTTTATTTAATGAATTCAATTCTTTTATTTTTAAAATCTTTTGATATTCGATATTATTGAAAATAAGAAGAATTATTGTGTATTTATTATAGAATTTTTCAATTATGTTTTTAATAGTTTTAAATTCTACTTTTAAAATCAATATAAATAATATTTTTTGATTTAATACCAATATTTTATTATTTATTTTTGTATAATTAATTTCATTTTTATTTAAATCATCTTCAATTTGAATTATAAATTCTATTGGATCATAAGATATATACCTTTTATCAGGATTAAATGTCTCAATATATTCAAATAAATAGAAAAATTCATTCTCAATTGGTAATCTCCATAATAAAAAACCAATATCTTTAACTTTTAAAAACATCTTCTCTAAAATACTAATATTAAAGAATCCATTAACTTCTTTATATAAAATTTGAGGATTATTCCCATGTTTCTGTAATTCAATAGAAAAAGGGTTGAATATTATCTTATTATCCCTATCAACTTTGAAATTTATGATTAAACTAACATATTGATTAAAATTTTTGACAAGATTCAAAAAAGTGTTTATAAAAAATTCTTTTTTACTTTGGCTATTTAATTTGATTTTAAAATAATTTAAATAAGAACTATTTTCTTCATTACTAATTGAAAGTGAATCATTGCTTTCTCTAAATTTTATATAATATTTTAAAGATTCATCAGCTAATTTAAAAAAAACTTTTTCTAAATTTTCCTCTTTAAGAAATACCAGTGAATTGTCATAATTAGAAAGGGATTCATATAAAAGATTATAATTACTTAAAATCTTATTTACATTGTAATCTTCAAAACATAAGACAATGAAATTTTCATTGTTTAAGTTTAATTGAATGGAATAATAATTCAAATATCTTTTCTTTAAAAAAAAATTCAACTTTGTTAAGATTGAATATAATGTTTCAAAATAAAATATTGAAAATCCAATAAACTTCTTGTTTTTATTAAAACTATTGTAAATAATTAATTTATCCTCTACTAAATAAGATAATAATTTATATTTACCTTTTTTATTCATATATACATCAATTTTATTGAAGTTATTTAAACTCAAAGATTTTAGATAAAAATCAATTATAATTGAATTCTTTCAATTTTTATTTTTATTTTAAATATTCTGAGAATAACCATCATAAAGAATAAGACTAATATTAAAACTACTATATGAATAAAATATATCTTTAGATAACCAATATAAGGGATTTTAAAAAGTACAATTCCCAATATCTCCGATTCAGAGATATAAATACCACCAGTAAGATTTATTTGAATATGATATGAATCATTTGTTACATCTATGATATTATACGCGCCATCTGGTGCTAAATTATTATCACCTTTAGTTAAAAAATACCATGTATTATTTATTTTTTTTTTATCTATTGCTCTATGAATTATTACAGAATTATTTTCAAGATAATTCCAAAAGATTGGATCAAATCCTTGACTGTAAAAATATTGAGGTCCTTTAAGTATTAAAATATCACCATATTTATCATCTGCTTTTATATCTTCTGGAATTTTCTCACTTTTTATAATTAAATCTCCCATTTGTAAAGTTGGATTCATTGAATTATTTGTTATAACAAATAGTGAGTTTTTAAAAATTATAAATGGAAATAATATAACAAGACAAATTATTATAGTCAACAAAAAAAGACCATTATTTTTTATTTTTTTTTTTAATGACATACTCTTCTTTTTTTTTTTTTTATATAAATTACGAAATTTTTTGGAAGAAAATTCTATATCTTAAGAGAAAAAGTTAAAATCAATCTATTCTTAATTTTATTATATTATAAAGGTGACTTCATAATTGAGTAAATTTGATAGACATAAAAAATCATCAACCTATATTTATCCTCATAAACATTGCAAAAAATGTGAAGAGATAATCGAAGAATCTTATACATATTGCCCTGAATGTTATAAACTAATAAGTGAAAAGAAAAGAAAAAAGGGATTTTTTAAAAAAATATTTTCAAGAAAAAAGAAAAATAATTAATAATCTACAGATTTAATCGATTTAATAGCCAATCTTTATCCAATAATGTTAAAAAAGAACCCAGTCTCGGACCATTTTTTTTACCTAAAATTATAGAATAAATCGCTTCAAACATTTTTCTTGGTGACATTTTTAATTCTTCTGTTGCAATAGTAAAGATTTTATTTTGTATTAAATCGGCATCTAATTCATTATTTACTTTAATAAATTCTCTTAATAATTTTATTCCATTTATTTGAATATCATCTAATTCCTTAACTACTTTATCATGAATCTCATCAGGTATTGAGAATATATCAATTTTCCTTGTTATTTCCTGTTCAAATTTTTTATTTTTCTTATTTTTTACAATTTTTTTTACTTCTTCTATCCAATTTTTTGTTTTTTTTAAGAGTACTTCGAATTCATTTATTGAGATATTATTTTCAATATTATAGTCTTTCATATATTTTATAGCGTTCTTATAAAGAGTATCTAAATTTATAATATTTTGAATTTGTGATAAAAATGTTAAATATTTTAGAGGAATTCTCTTTTTTTTTGTTTTGGATAACAAATTTATCTGTGTTAATGGATATATATATTTGAAAATCTGATCTTCTTCTTTATTTTCTGGTTCTTCTAATTCATAATAGATATTCTCCATTCTTTCGTAATAATCATAATATTGAGGTAATTCTTCAATTCTAAAAGAAATATGCTTATTTGGATTTGTTCTTAAAATAATCGATCTATAAATCTCAGGATCAGCCATTTCCAAAAATCTTTTAGGTGTAAAAACTATACCTTTAGATGTTTTCATATCATAATCACCTAATCTTAACCATTCATAAGGTACTTTTACTGGTCCTTCATATTCATATAATTTCTGACATAATTCTAAACCTGTATCATATGCCCCACCTTTAACACTATGATCTTTCCCCGCGGGCTCACAAGTGGTTTTATAAACAGCCCATTTTGCTGGCCAATCTACACGCCAATTTAATTTTAATCTTCCACTCCAAATAGATATTTTTCCAGTATATTCACAATGTTCACAATTATAACTAACTGATTCTTCTTCTTTTAAGTATTCTTTTACTCTATTTGGTCTTATGTTTCCTTGATTGTTTCTATGTTGAATTCTATCACATTTTTCACATATGACCATTGCTGGCATCCATGTTTTTTGCATTTTTATGAATTTTTCTTTATTTTTCTCATCTAATGTAGGTAGAATATATTTTTTCAATATTTTTTTAATTAAATCTTTGTTTTCCAAGGCAATTTTTATTTTTTCTTGCATTTTTTTTTTTTTATATAATTCATGAGTCCACAAGATTTTTACTTTTATTCCATAAGATGAAAAGGTATTACTTAACTCATCTCCAAAATGGTGAGCATAACTTTCACATTGACATTCTTTAAATGGACATGGAATTAGGGAAAAAGGTTTTCCAAGATGTTCCTTTTGGAATCCTTTCGGTATATATTCTGGAAATCGTTTAGCAGCATCTAAACTATCAAAAAATAAATTATTATTTACCTTATATCCTTTTTTCTCATAAATTCTCCGTAATGCATCACATATAAGTATCTCTCGTAATATTCCTAAATGAATATGACCTGAGGGAGTTTTTCCTGTTGATAAAGTTATGGATTTTACAGAGCGTTTTGAAATTTCTTCTACAATTTCTTCTAACCAATGAATCTGAAACTCTTCATTCAAAAATAGTTCACTCATATAAAGATTCTTTATTGAGTTAATGAATATATTTATTTATCATTTTTGATTTAAGATTATAGTGAATTTAATATGAGGATAGCTGTTCTTAATAAAGATAAATGTCAACCCGATAAATGTAGTCCTTTTGAAAAGAAACCCTGCATAATATATTGCCCTAGAGTGAGGACTGGAGATAAAACAATAGTTCTCAATGAAGAAATAAATAGAGTTGAAATAGTAGAAAATTTATGTTCAGGTTGTGGTATCTGTATTAAAAAATGTCCATTTGATGCAATTAACATTATCAATTTACCAGATCCTTTAGAAAATGAGATGACATATAGATATGGAAAAGACCAATTTTGTTTATTCAGAATGGCAATTCCTAAAAAAAATAAAGTTTTAGGTATAATTGGACAAAATGGAATTGGAAAAAGTACGTTATTAAAAATCTTATCTGGAGACCTAAAAATAAACTTTGGAAGATTTCAAAGAACAAAACCAGAATGGATAGATATAATAAATTTTTTTAAAGGTTCAGAACTACAACAATTCTTCTCTGATTTAAGCGATAATAAAATAAAGATTATTTATAAACCTCAAGATATCACAACTATTCCAAAATATGTAAAGGGTAAAGTAGAAGAACTTTTGAAAAAGAATGATAAAGGTGATCAATTAGATATAGTTGCTGAAAGATTAAATCTACTAGAGATATTGGATAGAGATATTTCAGTATTATCAGGAGGAGAATTACAAAGAGTCGCTATTGCTGCTGCCTTTTTGAAAGATGGAGATGTTTATTTAATTGATGAACCTAGTTCATATTTAGATGTTAGTGAGAGAATAAATATGGCAAAATTGATCAGATCATTAATTAAAAAAGAAAAAACAGTAATAGTCGTTGAACATGATTTAGCAATATTAGACTATTTAAGTGATTACGTCTCACTTCTATATGGAATTCCAGGAGCATATGGTATTATATCCCATCCTCAAGGGGTAAGAGTTGGTATAAACATTTATTTAAATGGATATATTAAAGATGAAAATCTCCGATTTAGAGAAGAACCAATTAAATTTCATGAACGTCCCCCTCAAGAGTCATTATTTGATTCAGGGAATGTTATATATTCATATGATGATATGGAAACAAATTTAGGGAATTTTCATCTAAAAGTTTCTGGTAGTGAGATACATTCAGGTGAAATAATTGGCATATTAGGACCTAATGGAATAGGGAAATCAACATTTATTAATTTAGTATCTAAAAATATTGAATCCAATAATAAAAATAATTCTAATTTATCACTTACTTCTGATGATAAATTAAATGTATCGATAAAAGAACAATACATAAAAATTAATGATTTCTCTAATGTTTCAGAATGTATTTCTAAAATAAATTTAGCAAGGCATATTAGTCAATCTTATAAAAAACGACTAATAAATTATCTTAATTTAAACAATATCAGGGAAAGATTAATTAATGAATTAAGTGGTGGTGAATTACAGAGAGTTGCTATAGCAAATTGTTTAGCAACAAAAGCAGATATTTATCTTCTTGATGAACCTTCTGCTTTTTTAGATGTTGAAATGAGACTTCAAATGGCTCAATTAATTAGAAAATCAATCGAAGAAATTAAAAAGGCGGCTTTTGTTGTTGAGCATGATATTATCACTCAAGATTTTATAGCAGATTCAATTTTAGTTTTTAAAGGAAGTCCTGGTCTTGAATGTCATGCCAATCCCCCT
>CAZGJX010000174.1:0-5732 GCA_964525635.1 uncultured archaeon | reverse complement strand
CCGTCGATAAGACGGAGGAAGGAGCGGGCAAAGGCAGGTCAGTATGCCCCGAAACTCCTGGGCTACACGCGGGCTGCAATGGTGCGAACAATGGGCTGTAACTCCGAAAGGAGAAACCAATCCCGAAATCGCATCTCAGTGGGGATTGTCGACTGTAACCCGTTGACATGAACGTGGAATCCCTAGTAATCGCGTGTCATCATCACGCGGTGAATACGTCTCTGCTCCTTGCACACACCGCCCGTCGCTCCATCCGAGTATGCTAAAAATGAGGTGTGGTCAATTTGGTCATATCGAGTTTCTAGTATGCGAGGAGGGAGAAGTCGTAACAAGGTAGCCGTAGGGGAACCTGCGGCTGGATCACCTCCTATTTTTATATTTTTTATCTTTTTATTTATAAATAGTTCTCTAATTTAATTAATTATAAAATTCATGTTCTTATCCAAAAAAAGTAAAAATTTTTAATCTTATATCTTTAAATTATTTAGTTATAAAATTATTACAAACTGGGCCTGTAGATCAGTGGAAGATCACGACCTATTTTGATTGGTATTGATTCAAAATCGCTTGACACTTTAAAAGTAATTTACTTTTAGCAAGAATTGCATTCAAGAGGTCACGGGTTCAATTCCCGTCAGGTCCATTTTTTAAAATCATTTATTAATTTTATAATGAAAGTTTTTCTCATCCAATCCATTTTTAACATAAAAAATCAGGGTGAAAAGAAGGAATCGAATTCCCTTATTTTAGATTATATTTGGGAATTAGAGTCGCTCAGGTCTGCTTATAATAATCTTAAGTTACTTTTTGTGAGAATTAAGGATTCGAACCCCCATTGTTTTTTATGACCTAGATCATAAAAAACTCTCTATTTTTTTCTGAATAATCATTCATTAAAATTTAACAATAATGTTTCTATTAATTACCTAAGAAAGATATATGAATATTTATTCATAATCTAATACTTAAACATTGCATTTAATGAAAATTAGGAGGATTCTTGAAGGAAATTTTATAAATCAAGGATAAGGAATTAATCAATATAAAAATATTGTGGTTATTATGAATATAGAAGACTTAAAACTATATGGAATTGAAGGTTCTGATGAGGGTAAACTTATAATTGATTTATCTTCTGATTGGTGAGGACCTTGTAAAATACTCTCCCCCATATTAGAAAAATTAAGTGAGAAGGGTTTATTTAGTCTAATTCAAGTTAATACATATCATAATCGCAAATTAGCTCAGAATTTAAATATTTATGCAGTTCCTACTTTATTATTTTTCAAGGATGGAAAACTCTTAGAAAAAGATATTGAAATTCAAGGTCAAACTATCGTTAACAATGGTGTAATGATTGAAGCTACTGGAGAGCTCATATTAAAGGAAATAATTGAGAAAATATAATGTTTACCAACTCTAAAAACAATTTTAAAATATAATAAAAATAAAAAATAAATTTAAAAAATGAATTGATTTATGATGGAAAAGAAAAAAGTAATAATGATTATTGGTTCTCCAAGAAAAGATGGAAATACGGTATTTTTAACTAATCAACTTACAGATTCTTTAAAAGATAATTTCGAGATAGAGACGATTTTTCTACCCGATCATAACATAAGTCCCTGTAAAGAATGTTACTCCTGTATGCAAAAAGATGAATGTTCAATAAAAGATGATATGCAAGGATTATATCAAAAACTTAAAGATTCTCAAGTGATCATTTTATCTAGTCCCATCTTCATGGGGGGGATTACATCAACATTAAAAGCTTTTATGGAACGGACTTGGCATTTGAGAAAAGGACAACTAAGGGATAAAACAGGAAGTTTTATTATCATTGGGAGGCGTGATATTGGTTCAGGAGTAAATGAAATGGAAGAATATCTTTCGAGACTCCAAGTTAATAAGATTGCAGGAGTTTTAGGCTTTGGCTTCAATAAAGGAGATGTTTCTAAAGATAGTGAAGCAATGAAAAATATTAAAAGACTTAGTAGTCAAATAAAAAACCTTAATCGTAAATAAAATAGAATCAAATGAAAATAATAAATGTCTTGATATAGTTATTGAGGAATATATGTGATCAACATTAAATAAATGTCACAAATCAGCAATAAATCTTGCCAAAATATTGTTATCGTGGATCCCTGGGCTACTTGGTCTGCACCATGTAAATTATTTGCTCCCGTATTTGAAAAACTTCAACAAGAATATTCAAATCAATTTATTTTTACTAAAGTAAATATTGACTATAATCAAATATTACCAAATCAATATAGAATAGCGGGAATTCCCACAACTTTTTTTGTTAAAAATGGAAAGGAAATTAATAGAATTATTGGAGCTACATCTTATCAAAAAATGAAACAATTTTTAGAAATGGTTAAAAAATAGTTATTTATCATTTTATTTTATATAATAGGATTTAATTTCAGGAAAAATATCTCAAAATGTTTTAAGCGCTTGAAATGTTTCAAGAATTGTCCAAAAAATGCAATATTACCAGAAATAAGTTAAAATTAAGTGAAATTAAAAATTTATATTTAATATGACAGAAATTAAATTACAAATAAATGAAAAAGAAATTCGATTAAATAAAATAATGAGCACGGTTCTTACTAACATTAATATGGGCTTTATTAATGCATTAAGCGATATCCCAAAGGAAAAGAAGAAGATAACTCTCGAAATCTCTTTCTAAATCTCATTATTGCACAGAAAAAAAAGAGAGGAGAGGATGTATTTGTTGTGTTTAAGCAAATGGCTTGGCTGCTCTTGTGGACAGAATGTTTTAGACTCTCACCTGATTTGGAAACCAATGCCAAAGATAGAGAGAAAAGTGCCGCTTTAATGGTCGTTCCTTCAGATCCTTTTGAATTATTAAAAGAAGCTGAAAAACTTAGAGTTTCATTATATACTTATCAAGTATGGATGAAATTTTTAGGGGGAAAACCACTAAAATTTTCAGTTCCAAAAGGTTTGCAGAAATTAGAATTATCAAAATTAATAGATGCGTTAGATGAGGCAAAACAAGTTTTCTCACTTTAAAATCTAAAGTACGATAACATTTAAGAATTGGTTAAATGATGATTTTATGTCTATTTAACTTTACTTATTTGTCGTAAGTTTTTTCATATTTTATTTCTGTGCTTTAATTACCACAAATGAGCCTTTTCCATATCCTTTTTTAACTTGTTCAATTTTGTTTATAGCTGATAAAGGATGAAAAATCGTTTGAGTAAAATTAAAATTTTTATATTTAACCTTACTTAGAAGAGAGATAACCTCTTCAACAGAATAAAATTTTACTACTTTATAGAAAACATTCGATTCTTTATGTTTTTTGTACAACTTACCAATTATGCTTTTCCGATCAATAAAACCGATTATTAAAGTATCCTCTGGCTTCAAAATTTTAAAAAATTCTTCAGATGCTAATTCTATATCATCAATAAAACAGATTGTAGTACCTAACAATACAAAATCAAAAATATCACTCCTAAATGGCAGATTTTCTACAATAGAATCAATAAGATCTATTTTTATTTTCTTAGAAAGCATCCTCATCTCACCAGAGGGTTCTACTCCAAGTTTAATACCAAGAGGAGTTGCAAATCTATCACTCCCTACTCCAATTTCAACTCTATTTTTATTTTTTGGAAACTGATTTTTTATTGCTAATAATTCGGATTTGTAAGTGTATTTATTTCTGATGAACCATTGATCATTATTGGAAGGATATTCATCAAAAGGTTCAATTCTTGGCATGATCTTGAGAATAATAAAAATTATTAGTGATATGAAAATATTAGCGGCTCAAGAAAATCTTGTTTTCTTGGTAAATTGTAATTAAAAGAATTAATTATTGTTTGTATTTTTTATTCCATTCTGCTTGTTTTTTTGCAGGATCATCTCTTATTTGACATTTATGATGGATCATTCCCTGCCTTTTAAAAGTTTGATCGAGCAACTCATCCAACTCATATTCAGAGAGATCTTTCTTTTTTGCCATTATACTTTTTTTGGAGATATAAATTTTCTTAGTTAATTTTACAAATGAATGATAAATTACAAATATATCCCTCTAATTTTGTAAGTTAAGTAATTCTACCAGTTTCCTTCAATCCTTCACCTTAATTTAGGGATTATAACTCTCATCAAATCAGAGGTTTTTATTATGGCGCTCAATTATCCTGTTTTTTATAACAACTGAAATGAATTCACTTAAATTATTATATACAAATTCAATGAATTTATCTAAAATATCTTGCGGAGACATTTTTTTTCCTTCCTTTAGAAAAGTTCATTTTTTACAGTTATAGTAGTGAGAAAAAGTTTTAAAAAAAAGGTTAATTTTAATAATTAATAATATTGAATAAATATTCAATATTCTAAATTAATAGGTAGAAAAAGAAAATGCAGAAATATTTACAATCATCACTTGATGAGGTCCAAACAAAATCAGAAGTAGAGAACTTAATTAACACCAATGACAAAGCCATAATTTGTTGTGGTCGAAACGGTCCAATGTGCTTACCTGTTTATGGGGCTTTTGAAGTTTTGAAAGAAAAAGAAAAATATTCAGATATTAAATTCGCAGTGATGCCATTTGATGTGCCTGGAGCATCAATTATTCGAGAATTACCAGAATCTCGTCTCTTCATGGGTCTTCCATTTACAATCTATTATAAAAATGGTAAAGTTGTTGGTGCAACTTCATCAATTCAAAACGTAAAATCAATAAAAGCAACAATAAATGAATGTTTTTCATAGCTTTCGATATCTACAATAAGATTATAATGGTTATAACGACGATAAAAAGGAATAATGAAGTAACCTCTAAAGAGAGTTGAATAATGACAAAATACGATGTAATTATTATCGGTGCAGGTCCTGCAGGTATTGCAGCAGCAATATTTGCGGCGCGTGGCACTTTATCGGTATTAGTTATTGATGAATCCGCTCCTGCAGGAGGTACAGTTAAGAACACACATTTAGTTGCAAATTATCCTGGATTTCCAGAACCAATCTCTGGCTTAGATCTCACCAAGAGAATGTTCAAGCAAGCAAAGTCATTTGGTGCTAAATTCGAATTAGCGGCAGAAATAACTGATTATAATTTTAAGGATGAATTGAAGTGGATTGAAATCGATGATGATGAAAAATTTGAATCAGAAAACATCATTATTGCAACAGGAATTAGTCCGCGCCGATTAAATCTGCCAGGTGAGCAAGAATTTAAAGGAAGTGGAATTCATTATTGTGCAACTTGTGACGGAGACTTTTATTCTGGAAAGGACATAGCAGTGATAGGAGCAGGAGATACAGCAATGGAAGAAAGTTTACTTCTTTTAAAACATGTTAATTCTATCACATTTATTCATCATGGCTTTCATAATCTTAGAGCAGAGAAATGCACAGTTGACCAAGTTATGGATCATGGAAATGTCACTATGATTTGGAGCCATGAATCCCAAAAATTTGAACGAGATGGTGATAAATTAGTTATAATTGCAGAAAACTTAGATACCAAAGAGATCGTTAGAATTAAGAGAGATGCACTATTTATTTTTGTAGGAATGAAACCGAATAGCGAATGGTTAAAAAATTCAGGAGTAAATATTAATGAACGAGGATATATTCCAACTGACAAAAATTGCATTACTAATTTGAAAAATGTTTATGCTATTGGAGATATACGTGTTAAAAAGTTTAATCAAATTACAACTGCT
>CAZGJX010000173.1:0-5790 GCA_964525635.1 uncultured archaeon | reverse complement strand
AACCCATTTAATTCGTGGATACGTTACTTTTCTACAAATATTATTTTCATTACTATTGATTAAAATGAATTTTCTTTCTCCTCCATCCTCATTATTCAAATCAATAACGGCATGTCCTGTCGTTCCAGAACCTGCAAAAAAGTCAAGTATTATGGATTGCTGATTTGATGCAACTCTTACAAATTCTTTGATAAGTTTCATTGGCTTAGGTGTGGAGAAAAAATCTCTTCTTCCAAATATTCCATCTATCTCATCTTTAGCTGATGAAGTTGTACCAGTCTCATGAATTATACTCTCCATATCATAATATTGTTCTTTAATAGAAAAATCAGAGTGATTTGGTCTTCTTAACATTTTATTAAATTGGATATTCTTTTTGTTTTTATAACACAGAACAATGTATTCATGAACAATTTTAATATTAAATACTGGTTTTTCAACTCTATTAGTATCGTATTTAGGATCTGTTTTTGGCCAAACAAGAATATCCACATTTTCTTCTCCAAACAATTCTTGACAGAGTAAAATCAAACAACCGATTTGTGTCTCATCTATGTTTATAAACATTGTACCTTTTGGTGATAATAATTCTTGAGCAATTTTAAATCGTTTTTCCATAAAACTTAACCATTTACTATGGATATAATTATCTTTTCCATCCATATAATCCAGATCATTATATCCTAATTCCTGATTTCCTGTATTATAAGGAGGATCAATGCAAATTACGTCAATTTTAGATAAATATAATGATTTTAAATAGTTTAAAGCAATCAAATTCTCTCCCTCTATAATACAATGTTTTAAATTATTACCATTTAGAGATAATTTTTCATTTTCTATTAGTTTTATATCATTATTATCAATAACTTCTTCAATCTCTTCTAAATAAGTTTCATAATTTAAACCAAAATGCACATTTTCAATATAATCATTAATCTCCTCTATTTTATTCAATAGTTCAGAATCATTAGATGATTTTTTTAAAAAATTTTTAATCTGAATAAGGTTAGCCCTTATTTTATATAGTTTTAATTTTGTTAAATTCTTTGACTTCATCTCTGTTCAATATCGTTTATTAAATTAATCAATATCTAAATACTTGAGTAGGACTTTCTAAAAATATATATTCTGCTAATTCTGTATGTTTTGGAATTCTAATTTCTCTAAGATTTTGACAATGACTAAATACCCATTTTTCAATTTTTTCTACTGAATTAGGGATTTCAACTTTTTCTAGATTTTCACAATTAGCAAAAGCACCCCTTTCAATAAGATTGACCGATTCTGGAATTTTAATTTTTTTTAAATTATAACAGAAACTAAATGAATTTCTTCCAATAATATTAATAAAAGATGGAATTTCAATAGACTCATGTATACTAGTATTTGGACAATATTTAATTAGATTTTGCTTTTTATCAATTAGTATTCCATTTTTCATGATAAATTTTGAACTTTCATTTATGATTTTTAAATTAGAACATCCAACAAATGGATTATAACCAATATGGATTAAATGTTTAGATAAATAAAGAGATTTCAAGCTACTACAACCAAAAAATGAATTTTTTCCAATTTTTTTAACACTATTAGGTAATATTAGTTCCTTTAATTTATGATTAAAAACTGAAAATACTTGTGATTTATCTTTATTATAAAGTACACCCTTATTAACACAGAAATGTGGGCTTTTATTTATTATTTTTTCGATTCTACAACCTGATAATAAATTATTTTCTATCCATTTTACACTTTCCGGAATTATAAGTGTTTTCAGAAATTTATTATTATAAAAGGCATGTTTATTGATATATTGTACAGTATTTGGGATTTCAAAAAATTTTGATTTTCGATTAGTTGGATAATGAAGAATTTTTGTCTTTTTTTTATTGTAAAGTACTCCATCTTCTAAAACAAAATAATTACTATCATTTTCAAGGAAGAGATTAGAACATCCTGCAAAAGGATTATTACCAATTTCATAGACGGTTGATGGAATATTGACATTTTCTAAAATCTCACATTTATAAAAAGCATCTCCCCCAATTCGTGTGATACCTTCATTTAATTTTATGGATTTTAGGAAATTATTATCCCAAAATGCACCAATCCCAATAGATTTGATTTGATTTGGGAGTATGATAACTTGATTTTTTCCTTTATATTCAACAATCTCTCCATTTTTTATGACATAATCTACAATATCCGGGAATACTGAAAGATCTTTATTGATTCTTTGTATTTCCATATTTTTATCTTTTTCTGTATAATGAGGAATAATTTTATATGGATTGATCTCTTTTTCAAAAATACCTAAATGATATAATGGGCGCTCTATTTCATATTTCTTCATATCATAAAAAGCATAGGTTATATAAGGCAATCCTCCATCTAAATAAGAAGAAAAGATGCAAAGATATTGAGTTTTTTTATGATTTCTATAATATTTAAAAATCTCACTTTTTTTTTTCCTAAAATCCATTAAAACTTTTTTATATTTTTTCCCCCATTTATAACAAAATATTGCAAGATAGGGGGTTCCTGATCGATCTTTAATAATTATATCTGGTAAACCTTGATATTTTGCATTTGAAATTATAGCAATATCATCTCTTTTATAACCCTTTGTTAATAACCTATCGATACAGTAAAGAATAACAATATCCTTGTGATTAATGATATGAGTAGGTATTTTATATTGTGTAAATGAATTTTTTCTATAGTCTATTGAGCAATTTTCAATATTAATTGTTGTTCTAAAATTCTCTGTATAATCTTTAAAAAATAATCCTGATTCTTTTTCAATAAATCTATATCGAAAGAGAACTCCTATAGTTTTCCAATACCATTTTTCATTTAAGAGTATGCTATTCATTTTTTTTAATAATCTCCTCATTTTTAAAGATTATCTCAATTTTATCTAAAACCTTTTCTAAACTTAAATTGGAAGTGTCAATTTTAAAATATTTCATTTTGTATTCTATTAGAAATTGTTCCATCTTAAATATGGCAAATTGATTAAGATGTGTTTTTTTTATATCTTCATCATGTTTATTTCGTTTTCTCAACCTTTTTCTAATAGATTTTTCATCAGCATAAAGAAGTATAGTAATATCTGGTTTTCCAATTAGTTCTATCAGACAATCAAAAACTGGACGGCTGGTTTCGTCACCACTCCAGAAGAAGTTAGAAACTAAATGCCTATCTGTTATTATATTTTGGTTTTCAAACAAATGATATGTTAGTATATTTCCAAGACCATAAAACCAAGAGGTGAATTTTAAATTAGTTTGATTATTCACATACTCTCGAATTCTAAAGTAGTTATCGAATTTATTAGGAGAATCAAATAGATAATGGAGAGGTTTTTCAACAAATTTGAAATTTAGTTTTACAGCTAATTTTTTACTAATAGTTGTTTTTCCAACACCATCCATTCCTTCAATAGCGATATGCATTTTTTATTACTCCTTTAAGTATTTATACTTTAAGATTTGGTTTTCTTTTAACAAGTTCTGCTTTTTTTCCGTCAGTAAAAAATTCGGCATCTTCCAAATATCCCGAAACCCTCCGGATTCTCTGAATTTTTTCTGATCCACAATTATCACAATTATCAAAGGTTCCTCTTGCTCCACAATCAAGACAAATGTCAAGAGGGAAATTAAATCCTAAATAATTGATATTACATTTAATTGAATGTTCTATTAATTCATTGATTGCTTCTATATTATTAAGTGGTGCGGAAGTAAATTCCAAGTATGATATACATCCCCCATTGCAGTATTTATGAAATGGCCCCTCATATGATAATTTTTCAAAGGGATTTAATCCAGAATCCACATCAACATGAAATGAATTTGTATAGAATCCTTTATCAATTAAAGGATGACTATGAAATTTCTTATCTATTTTTGGAAATCGTCCCGAGATATACTCTCCCGATGTAGCTAAAAGTGAAAAATTATAATTATATTTAGCTCTATATTCATCAATAGTTTCCCTCATCATTTTTATCAAATCTAAAGCAATCTTATGATTTTCATGAGATGAAAAGTATTTTTCACCAGTAAGAAGTTCAATAGCTTCTGACAAACCAATAAATCCAATTGCAAGTGTTCCATGTTTAAATTCATCTTCTAGATCGACTAATCCTTTTAAATCTTCGTATAGAAGGTTATACTTTTGGTTAGTTGGAAAATCATCGGTATCCAAATTACAAATTTTATAAAATCTGTCAAAGAGCAGATCTTTCGTCCCTTCCGCGATTCTTAGCCATCTTCGCTTATAGATTACTATTTTTTCTTCAATTGTCCTATTTGGAAATTCCTTATTAATATCAAGAGCGATTCGAGGAAGATTAATTGAATTATAAACTACATTAGATTTTCCGATAGTAGTATCATCTCCATACTCATCTTGATAAACTTTTGAACGACAACCCATTAAGGAGATTTTATAAGAGTCAATTTTCATATTATGCTCAGAATCGCATAAAAAATACGTAGGAATCATTTTTTTAGCCGTACACTCCATCGCTTTTTGGAAAAGATCGAAATTTCTATCATTTGGATATTTATTTACTCCACTTTTAACCTTAAAAATGATATTTGGCCTTATATACTTAGAATTCATAAAACAATCTAAAATAGTAGAAGTTATAAATCTTCCAGTATCTCCTGTTGATAATCCTAAATTTAGAGTGACATAATACTGGACTTGACCACATCTATCTCTCGAATTATTTATAAATTTCAAGAAAAGATCAATATTATCTTTAAAAAATTTAGAACTAATTTCATCCAAATGAAGGTCTAAGTCATTTAAAATTTCATCCATATCAAAATCAAAATTTCCAAATCCTATTCCGCCAGATTGCTCATTTCCCAAACCTACAATTATCTCTTTAAGTACACGAAATATTTCCATCACTTTTCGAGAATCTGAGAAGTTTTTAAGTTCTTCATATGGAAAACCCTTTAGAATATCTGGTGTGAGACAATTGTAAGATTCTCCATAAGCTTCTAAGTCGTGAATGTGAATATAACCTTCTCTATGAAGAGCTGAATGTTCCTTATCTAATTCTTCTAATATTTCTTCCTTTAATTGTTCACTACCTTTACTATAGACATACCCAACTAAGGTTTTGCGCTGGGCAGCATGTTCATAATTAATTGATTTCATCCATTACCATCTTAAAACCTTATTATTAATATTTATATTAATTTAATTTTATGAATTTCTGATTAGATGAACCGATATAAGGTGTTATTGTTGTGCGTTTTTCTTTAATAAAACACCCAACTTTAATGTATTTTATAAATTTTAATATTTCTTTAGGGACTTCTTGAAGTTCAAAACCAGTATATAATGCAATATCGAAATCTTGGATATTTTTTACGAGCTCTAATATTACGGGGTATTGTAGAAGTGGTTCTCCTCCTGAAATAGTCAATTTTTTATTATTACATCGTTTTCGTAATTCTATAATAATATCATTTATATTCACTAGAAATCCTTTGTTTTTATCCCATGTAGTTGGATTATGACATTCTACACATTTTCTCTCGCATCCTTGAACGAATAAGACTGTTCTAACTCCCGGCCCATCTACAATCGATCCACTATAATCAATAGAATTAATTTTTAATTTCATAATGATAAATAAAATAATAATAATAAAATATATTACTCATCTCATTATCTTTTAAAGATTTTTTAATTCTATTGAGATAAATATTCTTCTTGTAATAAAAAGGAAGTATTAGTATGCATTTGGAATAAAATCTT
>CAZGJX010000172.1:0-5864 GCA_964525635.1 uncultured archaeon | reverse complement strand
AAACTATTGGCATAGGAACCAGAATCTTTTTAGGAGGTGGAACTGGCTACGTATTAGGGGAGGGTACACAACATAATCCTAAAGATAGATTTGGGACACTTTTTTTGAAGGGAGATCTAAAAAAAATGAAAGATGAATATCTAAGAGGAGTTACTTATCCCAAATATGGTACTTCTCTTTTTGTTGGTGTTGGAATTCCAATTCCCATTTTAAATGAAGGTTTAGCAAAAAAAACAGCAATTAATAATTCGGAAATTCTAACAGATATAATTGATTATGGAATACCACGTAGAAATAAACCAAACTTAGGTCAAATAAGTTATGAAGAATTATATAGTGGATATTTTGAATTACATGGTAAAAAAGTGAAATGTTCCTCCCTTTCTTCATTATATCATGCAAGAAAAATAGCTAATGAATTAAAAGATTGGATTCAAAATGGAGAATTTTATTTAAATCCTCCTGCTGAAACTTTACCAATAGATTCAGTTTGTAGACCAATGAAACAAATAACAGAATTAAAGTTCGTAAAAGACTTTAAGAAAAAAGCAGTTATCTGCTATGAAGACTGTGATATTAAAATAGTTGCCGAAAGGATTATCAATAAAAATGTAAATCATGTAGTTATTACTACAAGAGATAGTAAACTAAGAGGAATGGTAACTAGCTTCGATATTACTAAAGCGGTTGCTCAGGATACACACGAAATTAAAGATATTATCACTAAAAAAGTAGTTACAACAACAGATAATGAACCCATTGATGTTGCTGCAAGAAAAATGAAACAAAATGAGATTTCTGCTTTACCTGTAATTGATGATCAAAATAATGTAATAGGAATAATTACTTCGGAGGAGTTGATGTAAAGGATGACAATAATTAATACAACTGTTCCCTTTGGATTAATAAAGAAAATTGATGACTACTCAAGAATCATTAATGAAATTTTAAAGCATGATGTATCATTTAATATTCTTAAATTTTCCACTACTCCTGAGGGTATTAATTTATTATTAGATGTTCCAGAAGAAAAAATTAAAACAATAACAGAATCCTTAACAAAGAATAATATTTTAGTTAATAAAAAAGGAAGAGTTAACGTTGATAAAGATTTATGCATTGATTGTGGTGCATGTGTTAGCTTATGTCCCACGGACGCTTTAAATTTTAATGATGATTTTTCGATAGAATTTTTTGAAGATAAATGTATTGGATGTTTATTATGTCTAGATTCTTGTCCTCGTTCATCCATAAAAGAGAGTAAATAACATTTCTTTTTTATTTTTATATTTTTTATTTATAAGGATATATTAATTGATAAATTACTGGTTTTAATTTTAAATTAGAAATAGAAATTATAAAAAAATAGCGAAATCAATAAAAAATCAAAATTTTAAGTTTTCCATTTATTCTTTATTTGTTATTGTATTATATATTAAATCGATCCTGGAGGATTTTCTTCTAAGTGCTATACATTGATCTTGTTCACATCCTCTTAAAATAGCAATTAGTTCATTAATATGTATTGTAGCTACTTCTAATTTATCATTAAACAATTTTGACATTTTTATTCTAAATTCTGGTTTGCTTAAGGTATATAAACATGTTGGACATGGCATCAAGATAAAGCTGGCTTTTACATTTTCAGCACTTTTTAATTTTTTATATGTTATTCTTAGTGCATCATCTTCATGCATTACAAGTTGTGAAGCACCCCACCCACAACATGATTCTTTTTCAGAATAATCAACGAGTGTTCCATTAAAAAGATTTATAAACTCCTCTAATTTTGTTTTATCTTTTAAATATGTCTCTACATCTTTATCTCTATCTTGATTTAAATAGTGACACCCATAATGAACAGCAACCTTTAGTCCATTTAGATCGAACCTTAGATTTTTTACAACCTCATTTCTAATTAGATATAAGAAATCTAAATCATGAACAATTTTTATGTTTGGATTATCTAATATCTCATATTGTCCAGAATATCTCTCTCCATCCATATAATCATTTAAGTCATTTAATATTTCTTTAGTTTTTCCCCTGATTTCGGGTATTTTAAGAAAGTCCCTTCCTCTTAGAAGCGAATTATAACATCCATTACAACTCACTATTAAAATATCTGCTTTTTGGTTTATTTCATTAAGATTTCTCTCGTTAAGAGCAGCAAATTGAGCACGAGTTATTAAATTTCTTTGGAAAAAAGGTCCAGAACAACAAGATTGATTATCACATGTGATAACTTCAAGTCCTAATGCATCTAAAAGATTTTCAATTCCAAATCGCACACCTGGAAAGTATTTTTCAAGACAAGCTTTGAACAAGCATATTTTTTTATCTTTAAAGTAATCTAAGGGATTATTTGGAAAATCTTGTTCAATTCTTTTTAAATCTAAAACTAAAGTGTTATTCTCCATTTTTCAATCGATTTTGTTCATCATATTTTTTTTTTTTTAATTCAAAAATTTCTTTTAGTTTAATAGGATGATGATATTTTGCATGAAAAAGATATTTTATTCTAGCAAAATTGCAAATTCTATCTAATTCAGTTATTCTATATCCTGATAAAACACCACCTAATGGATCTTTTACAACATATCCGCTAATTAAGAACCTTTCAGCCATTTCAAGATATTTTGTTAAATCTTCATATCGGGGGCCATAACCTTTTTTAAAGGATTCATTTCTCAAATTTAATATTAGAATTGGTATATTAATTCCTGTTCTCGGACATACTCGTTTACAACGTTCGCATAAAAAGCAATACCATATATCTGACTTCTTTAAAACACTACGATCTCCTCTTAATATTTGTCTTATTATTTTCCTAATATTGAATTTTGATATTTTTGTGGCTGGACATTCTCCTACACATTTACCACAATCAATACATTGAATTATATTTTTATTTTCTTCAACGTCATCTGTTAATTCTTTAAGAAAATTATAATTCCAACTTTCATCTGAGGATTCTTGCAT
The DNA here is from genome assembly GCA_964525635.1 of uncultured archaeon. Classification (GTDB taxonomy): domain Archaea; phylum Asgardarchaeota; class Lokiarchaeia; order Sigyniarchaeales; family SOKP01; genus JAFGOA01. The sequence continues at coordinate 2,882 of CAZGJX010000172.1, read as the reverse complement.
ATTTTTAAATTTAATATTTTTAATTTGTTTATTCTCTCTCTAGTAGAAAACATTGTTCATTGTAAAAAAATTATTAGATTTTAAATTAGAATAATGAGTGAATTAATACTTAAACAATATAATTCAGGATCTTAAATAAACAAATGATATAAAGCATACTATTATATTTTTATAATAAATTGATAATATTTAAATTAAAAATCATATCCGCCTCTAATCAAAATCAATGGGTGTTAAATTGTTATTAAGCGATAAAAATATAATTATTACTGGCTCAGGAAGAGGTATTGGAAAAGCTTTAGCTTTAGTTTGTGCTAAAGAAGGTGCTAATGTTGGAATTACTTCTAGAACTCTGGAAGAACTAATTCAGGTAAAAGAAGAAATAAAATTAATTAATCCTAATGTAAAAATTGCTGTAAAAACTGCTGATATTACTAATTATGAAGAAGTTGAAGAAATGCTAAAATACTTTTACCAAACTTTAGGAAAATTTAATGGAGTTATAGCAAATGCAGGCACTTCTGGAAAATGGGATACACATGAATTTGATAAAAATAAATTTCAAAATATAATTAATGTTAATGTTTTAGGTGTTTTTTATACAATTAAAGGTGCTTATCCATACTTATTAAAAGATGATAGAAATGATAAAGCAAGATTTATAATTACTGGTAGTAATATTTATTTTACTCCATTACCTAAATTTGCTGCTTATACAGCATCTAAATACGCTATAGTTGGATTGCAAAGAGTATTAGCTCTTGAATATAGACGTGAAAACATAAATGTAAATATGGTCCTACCGACTTTGGTAGATACTAGACTTTATAGAGGTAAGAATGCTGGTAATGGAAATCTTCCTCCAAATGTACTTGATCCTATTGAAATTATTCATCCTTATATCTTTTTATTATCAGATGAATCAAATAATTTTAATAATGAATTAATTGATATTGGACAATTTGAGGTTCTAAAAAGAATCATAAAAGAAGTCCCTGATAATATCAAAGAAACTTGGCAAAATTTTAAAGAATATTTAGAAGAAAATAAACCAATCCTTTATAGTAATATTAAAAAGCAATGGAAACTAGCAAGATTTCTCCTAAAATATATCAAATAACCATTTTAATTTTATTTACCACTAATATATCACTTTAATATTTTTATTATCAATTTTTGACATAGTTATTTCTAAAAAGGATTATAATTCATAAAGATAATAATTATATTTGATCATAATAGTTATATTTTTTAAGTAAAGGAAGAATTATATATAATATTGGAGTCCATATTAAAATCTTAATTAGATTAAGATTTATTTGCTCTAACACAAAACCTTAACAAAAATAAAAGGGAATCTTTATATGGGATTAATTAAGTCTGGGAAAACTTATATCAAAATTTTGTACTGGGGAATGTACGCATCTGGAAAAACAACAATTTTAGATACCCTTTATAGATTAACAAAAGAAAATAATAATCAGATTACTCCCGTTGGTGATATTACTAAAATAGAAAGAGCTAGTGGGTCAACTCTATATTTTGATAGAGGACTTTTTCGATCAAAAGATCCAAAAAATGTTTATTACATGACTTATACTGTATCTGGTCAAAGGAGTTTCTCTGCACTAAGAAAAAAAGTTTTTGAAGGAACAGATGGAATAATATTTGTTGTGGATTCACAAATACGGTTAATCAACGAGAATATTGAATATCTAAAAGAATTAAAAAATCTATCTCGCGGAAAACTTATTAATGAAATACCTTTAATTATAATGCTCAATAAACAAGATTTAGAAAATGTTTGCAAAAGAGAGGCATTTATAGAATTATTAAAACAAGAAAAGTTATGGTATAATTCAGGAGATAAACTTTCTCTCTGGAATCCTAAAATATTTGAAACATGTGCGTTATATAATAAGAATAAGAATATTTATCAAAGTTTTAATGAATGCACAAGAAGAACCTTATTATATAGGATTTATGGAAAAGGAAGAGCTCCCATAGATAATATAAAATTAGATATAAGTATGGATAATATTTAATAAATTTCAAATCTTCAATGGTCTAGTAAATAATCTCATAATTTACTTTAGATGGTTCTTTTAATTTATCTGATAATAATCTCAGATGAGTTATATATTCATTTAAAGAAATGTCTTTTTCTTTATATCTTAAACTGAGGCGTTTTATAATATAGTGAGGAAGGAATTTAATAAATCTTACATCTGTAAGTAGTAATACAATTCCTTTTACTTCAAAGATAAATTTATTTTCTAATAATTCATTAAACAAACTCTCATTATTATTTAAAATATTGAGACATTCATTTACAGTTAAAGATTTCTCTCTAAGTGTCTTTAGCAATAAATATATCTTTTTATCAATTAAGAAATTTAAAATTATATTATTTGTACTTTCTTGAGTGCCATCATATTTTGTGTAGAAATCAATAAAAGATTTTATAAAATTATTAAATATATCCTCTTTATCTTCTATATTTACCCAATTCAAAGATTTATAGCTATTTTTAGGGGGTATTCTCATGCAAGTCAAATCATTTATTAAAAAATAACAATCTTTGCTTCCAGGTATATTTTTTTTTATAATTAGATTTTCTCGAACATAAGACATTAAAAGTAAATCTATATTTATAGTTGAAAATCCATATTCATTCTTTAAAATTTTTTTTAAGTTTCTTTTTGATATTGCTCCATTTCTAAGAGTGTTTAAAATAGTAAATTTTATCTTGTCTTTAAAAAAATATAATAAATTCTCTTCTCTGTCTAATTTTGAATAGTTTTTAATTGTATTAAATGCTTCAGAAATTGCTCGTGTTATTTTATTTGTGCTAATTAAATCAATTAAGTTCTTGCCAACAT
>CAZGJX010000171.1:0-6047 GCA_964525635.1 uncultured archaeon | reverse complement strand
AAGTAAAATTTTGTTTTAAAGTTTTTAACTATATATGTTATATATTTAATTATTAGGAAAAAAAATTCGATAAAAAATTGAAAGAATAACTAATTTTTAGATAAAATAGAGATTTAAATATGAGTCTTCAAGAATGTTTGGTAAAACGTAAAGATTGTTCAGGTGAAGGGCAATTTTTACCCCTTTCTGATATTAAAGATATTTGTAATTCAACACTTCAAGCAGCACCTACAAAATGTTTATTTACAATATTACCTGATGGGCCAGATTATGAAGGTGGTATTTATCAATATGATAAAGATGGGATTATTCTTTTAAATAATGAAGTAAAAACAAATTATACAATGGAAATTTATCCAGAATTGATTTTAAGTGAAAAAATGAATTTAGAAGAATTTATTCGTGTTGGTATTATTTGGCAATATCTTTCACTTAAAGCTGAAAGTATGAATCTTGGAGTGTCACAACGAGCAAGAGCTCCAAAAAAAATAAATCAAATTATAAATAACCTTACAAATCAGGATCATACCTTTTTATATTCTGTTGCAGTTCGAGAAAGAGATCGAGATTTTTTAATTGAAGATAAATTACTTCCTATAGAGAAGAAATTAGAGAAGGGTATTTTTCTTCTTGATACACCAATTTGTTATAGAGATCGAGCGATTTATAAAAATGAATTCAAAGGTGTGTCTTTAGATAACGCAATTTTTAATAAAGTAGATAAAAAAATTCCTAATCCGAAAACATTATATGAGATCTCACAATTACTTTGGGCTTGTCAAGGAGAAACAGATCATAGTACCCATGGAAATCGAGATGATTTAAAAAAGAATGGTTATGGTCGTGTTCATGCATCTGGATGCGCTGGTTATGCTGTTTATCCTGTGCTAATTGTAGAAAATCTTGCTAATCTACCAAAAGGTGCTTATATTTACAATCCCATCGGATTTTCTGGATTAAATAGGTGGGTTCAAGTCAATGAAAAGATATATTATGATCATTTTATCAAAAAATATAGCTCTGAGGATTTAAAACTTAAGATTGAAGAAGAATTTGAAATTAAATTTTCTAATTATCTTATTTTATTATGTATTGACAGAAAAAAGCCTTGTTCTGGATTTATGCATAGAAAAGTAATGAATACAACATATTGGGCTGAGATTGAAGCGGGTATAGCTTTAGCAGGACTTCAACTCCAGGCTAATGCATTAGGTCTTCAGTGGCAAAAAAAAGTTATTTCGACTACAGATGATCCCAAATATAGAGATTTATTTAATCTCGATACATCTGAAAGCTTAATTAATGAAATGGCAAAAAAGTTACTAAAACTCCCAAAAAATGAGAAATTTTCTCTTAAAGGAAGCCTTATTCCATTAGTTTTATTTTATCTCCAAGGATAAATATGACTAATTATTATTATAACGGTTTTTTCAATAATATCTTCAATTTTCTTTTTGCAAATACTTTTTTTTTTAAAATAATTATTTTGAATTATGAATTACAACTGGAGAGAAATAGGTATTCAAGTAGGAAGTATTGATCCAAATAAGGATTCAAACTCACCAATTGGTTCTAAGGGAGGAAGTATATATGCCCAAAAAGCTATAGAAATTATGTTGGGCGATGATGAAATTAAAGAAATGGTTAACCATATTATAGAATATAAGGAAGAAGGAGAAATAATGGTGAGTGTTCTTAGGCTTATAAAATCTACCAAAGCGGTCAATTTTGCTTATAATATATATAAAAACTCTGAAGGGCAAAAGGCTTCAGCAGCGGCATGGGTTATAAAACATATAGCTCATCCAATAACTATAAAATGGGTTGAGGAGTTTTTAAATGATGATAATGTAGCGGGATACGGGATGGGGCTTTTAGATCAATTGGCATATGAGGATTGGATTGATTTTGAATTGGTAGAGCCTTTACTTATAATTGCTGAAAATTATAAATCAGAAGGAGTTAGAGATCGAGCTAAGTCCATAAGAGACTATTTAAACAATAATGAAGATTGAAAATAAATAAAATCTTAAAATAAAAATTATTTGGTACTATTTTTTGATATTTTCTATGGTTTTTTAATAACGATTATATTTTCACTTTTCAAATAAGAAGGAAGAAAAAATGAAAAAGAAAGCTTTAATGATTGGAAAATTATTAATTTAAGAAATAAAAAAATGATTTTATTTTCTTATATTTATTAGCTTGTCTTTTTTTTTCTTTATGTTTATTATTTATTTTTATTTTTTATTAAAATCAGATCGATTTTTTACATTTTTATAAAGTTTAAATAAACAATTTCCATTTCATGGAGAAAATGGATTATGGAGCAAATATAATCGTATTTTTTTAGATACAAATGTTTAATCACAATCAAAAAAAATCTTGGTGTTTAATTAAGGAAATTTTTAATGTTTTTTTTTCAGAAAAGCAACCCCTAACGATGTTCATTATGTGCTAGCAAAAATAGAAAAGAATAGATACATCAAGTTAATCATAGCTCAAAATATAGATAATTTAAATCAAAAGGCAGTAAGTAAAAATATTATAGAATTTTATGGTTCATTATAATGATTAACATGTTTAGACTGTAATATTGATTATAATAGTATTGAGTTTATTAAAGATTTTTCCCTTATTGTTTTCTATATAATAATTCAATAAAACCAGATTTTTTATTTTTCGGAGAGCCAATTCGTTGAATTTATATACTAAATCGATTAAGCGAATATCTTAAGTAGATTTATTTATATTAATTGGAATAACTGGAGAGTTAATATCTACACCTACTATTTCTTTTATTACTAATGAAAATAGTGCTAAATTTATAGAAATTAATATTGAAAAATCAAAATATACAAGTTCTATAGCTGATCTCTCTTTGAAGGGTAAAAAATGGTATATATTAAAAAAATTCAATAATCTATTAAATTAAATCTGTAGATCGTGTTCATTTTACTTTCTATTCATTTTAGCACCACAATTCGGGCAAGTTTGATTATAACAAGGAATACCCACTTGATGAGAGATAGTTGTTTTACAATTGGGACATATACATTGGCCACTAGGACCTGCAGATATAGGCCCACCCATCCTACCTCTACCTCCACTCTGTCCCCTTCTATCACCACCTCTTCGACCTCTCTGGTTCAGTGTTCTCACCTCTTTTATTTTTTTCTCTTTTAATATTCATACTTCTTTAATATTTCTTTATAATATTTCTTTATAATATTTATTTTTATTATTTATATTTTAATATATTTCAAAAGCCTCTGCTTTCCATATCTAATCTCCCTCAATTTGAAGCGGATTTACTTCAAGAACTTTAAGATCCAATTGGGTAAAGAATTTAAAAATAATATTTGATTAAAGTTTATAAAAATAAGGGAAATTAAAAATTATTTGAATTCAAAAAAAAAATTATTGGGTAAAAAATTAAATTTTAACCTCGAAATCTTTTTTCTAATGTTTTTCCGTGTAAGAAGAAAGCCAAAAATAGAAATATAAATCCAAAAGCTAATAAAACACAAAAATCGAATAATAATCCATAGGTTCCAAATGCAGTAACATCTCCCAATCCAACGTTTATAATATCAATAAAATATGTTAAAGGGGAAATTAATGCAAATGGAGCAGATTGTATTTGTATAAAGAGAGGAGTCAAAAAAATTATTGGAAATTTTATCAATATTGTTAGCATCATTGTACTTGCAGGGTTATCTGTTGGTGGCACTGAAAGTATAAGACTAAATGTAGAGAATGCTAAGGCAGCTACAAAAATTCCAAGAAGAATAACTAATAGATTTATCGAAGACCATAATCCAAAAATTATTATTCCTAGTGTTAAAGGAATCATAGAGAAAATACATCCGTAAGTAAAAGAACTCCATACATTACCCAATAATATTGTTTTTATCGAAATCGGACAAGTTATTAATCTTTCAAGCGTTTTTTGCCTTGTCTCCCAAGGGAACACAACTGGTCCAATAGAAGTTGAAGTTAAAAATAGAACCATTGCCATTAATCCAGAAATTATATGAATTGAAATAATATCTCTCCCGATAGTAAAGGCAAAAAATAGTATTATTGGAAAGAAAATTCCTTGAATTACCACTGGGCCTTTATTATAATAAATTCTCAAATCCTTCTTAGTAATAGTTAAGGATCTTTTTAATTGCGTTATTAATTTTCCTGATCTTAAATCTTCAGAGAATATCATATCTTTTTCTTCCATTTTTATCACTTTATTTTATCATTTTTATAAATACTTCCTCTAAACTAGGTTCATAAGTATTCAATTTTTTTATATTTATATTATTCGATTTTAAATAATTCATAATTTCATGGATACCATTATTAATATCATGAACGATAACATGATAATAATCTCTGATTCTTTTAACCTCTTTCACGGAAATTAATTTTTCTATCTCTTCTTGACTTATATTCTGAGTGAAATAGATATCAATTGCTTGATATTCTTGTTTTAATTTCTTTAAATTCCCTGGTGTATCTAAACCAATAAGTTTTCCTCTGTTAATTATGGCAATTCTATCACATAACTCGTTTACAACTTCCATATCATGCGTCGTTAAAAAAATAGTCATACCATTTTTATTATATTCCCTTATCAACTTCTTAATGATTTTACTAGATTGAACATCCAAGCCTTGAGTAGGTTCGTCAAGATACAAAATTTTTGGACTACTCATAAGTGCCATACATAATAGCAGCCGTTGCTTCATACCTTTTGAATATTTTTTTGCCTTAAAATGGCGTTTTTCAAATAATTCAAACTTTTTAAGCAAACTTTCAGCCCGTCTAATACGTATTTTTTTAGGGATTCCATATAATTCACCAATAAATGTTAAATTTTGTATGCCAGTAAGATCTGTATATACATTTGCCTCTTCAGGTACATTACCCATAAGTTCTTTAATTTTTATTTGATTTTTCCAAATATTTTTCCCAAAAATATTAATATTACCTTGTGTTGGTTTTAAAACTCCAGTTAACATACGAATAGTTGTCGTTTTTCCCGCACCATTAGGACCTAAAAAACCAAAAATTTCACCATAATTTACTTCAAAACTAATATTATCCACAGCGCGGATTTTACCGATCTTAGATCTCTGGCCTTCCATATTTTTTCTAGCTTGCTTAGGCAGGGAAAAATGTTTAGATAAATTTTTTACTATAATTGCATTCATTATAACCATCTCTTTTAATATTTTAAAATAAAATTATTTATACTCTATCATGTTTTTTCATGTTGTTTCTTTATTCTTTTTCCTTTTTAATTTCGACATTTTTAAACAATTCATTAAAGTATGATATCACCAAGACATTTAATAATTTGATTTAATGTACAATTATTTGGATATACTTCCTTTATTTCTGAATGTTTGCAAACATAACCTTCCAAGTCTTTCAATTTCATTACTTTTTTTTTCCTTTGTTAAATTATTAATCTCAAAATTTTATTTTTTTTTAATATACAAAAAAAAATTTTAATCTGAATGCCCTTTACATTTACCATAAAATTTACATTTTTCAAAGGCTAAATTGAACATAATATCAATCTTTTCCTTAATTTCGGTTAATGCTTTTACATTTATATAGTAATAGACTTGATTACCGGCTTTTTTTCGATCAAGGATTCCTATATTATCTAGTATATTAAGTTGTTGAGATGCTGCCGGTTGAGTAATGGCAAGTTTATCAGCTAAATCTTTAACACAAAGTTTTTCCTCCATGTTAGAAGCAAGCATCCTTATGATTCTTAGTCTATTTGGATAACTTAATGCCTTGAAAATTTTTGCCATAAATTTTACTTTATCATTTGTTGATAACATTCTTAGATAATAATAAGAGATTAAGCAATTAATTAATTAATTAATTTCTTAATATTTAAATATTGTGTTCTTTAATTTAAATTTCAAAAAAAAATAGTTTATTTCTTATTATTCTCCAATTTTTCTTTTTTAAGAATTTTACTTAGTGTCCTATAATTGTTAAACATCCCCTCCTTTCCTGAAATAAATTTT
>CAZGJX010000170.1:0-6066 GCA_964525635.1 uncultured archaeon | reverse complement strand
AAGACTTCTGCCCCAGGGCTTGCAGGGTAAGTCATTCTATGAAGACTATGAATTTTATTATTATTTGATTCATTAAATTCAATAATTCCTAGGCAATTTACAATTGCTAAGCCAAACTCAAAATCCTCACAAGGAAATAATCCTTTTAAGATATTAGGATTCTTATTGTCATTATATGCTTTAATAGTTAAAGCATCAGAAAAATATTCATTTAAAAGAATGATTTTTTCAATTATTCCTATTAAAAAACCTTCTTTAGATTTCGTACAAACAAATAATCCTTTTTTTATTACTATTTTATTTGTATGTTTATTGATGATAAAGGGAAATGAAGATACATCTGGAAGTTGATTATAATTAAATACAATTCCTATTTGATGTTCCATATTTAACAATTTTTTTTATTAAATTCTATTTTCCTAATTATTTTTATTAGAAAACAAATCGATGTGAACTACACACGGTTGAAAGATTGTGGCTTCCTAGGAGTACACAATCGCTTCTACTACGGGTTGGCCTGTTTTTTATAAAAAACTATTTTATTGTGATTGGAGTAATTCCTCGTTCACGGAGGGTTCATTTGATAAGAAATTGAGTTTTATATATAGTCAACTTCCTTACTGATACATTTGCATAGAATTACTTAAAAAAGATGAGAGTCTAATGATTTACTGATTTTTTTTCAAACTCAATTCATCGCCTCCCTGAAGAGAAGGGTTTTCTTGAGTAATCATGATAAAAACAAAACTGGTGTAAAGATTTCCTAATTTTAAAAAATAGAATAAAAGAAAAGAATAAAATTATTTATCCAGTCCTCCAAATATTTTTAGGATTAGATAATATCCATTTTTCCAGAAAAATATTATAAAGAGTGCAACTGCAATTAATAAACTAAGTAGTATCCCTAAGACTAAAATTAATATACCCGTTGAGACAGACTGTAAATATTCCAAAATAGATATTGAAGAAGTTCCAGCACCTTGAATACCATCCATTATCACTGCTGCAATTGATCCTATGAAAATAATAATAAGGCTGATTAATAATCCTGCGGTGGCTAATTTAATATGTATTTTACCTCTAAATTGTTCTTCTATCTCAATTTTGTTAAAAAAGACCCTCAAAAGAAATTTTTTACCTCTTTTGGATAATCCTATGAAAAAAACCAGTAAAAAGAAGAACCCTGCTAAAAAACCAGCAACAATTACTATTTGATAAAAGAAATTTAAATCTAAAAAAATTCTGAGTTTGCCAGAAGGAGATACTATATCAAAACCCGTCCAAACTAATCCTGCTATGATTATAATCCACGATATTGCTAATGCAATGTAAAAACCACTAGCTGTATTTTCTTGTGTTTTAGAATAATCATAATAATGTTCATTCATTCTTTCTTCACTTTTAATTTTAAGAAATTAATATAAATATAATTTAGTAATATTTAATCTTAATTTATTTTTTTCTTATTTATAAAAATATCGATCAACGAGGAAAAATAAGAATTTTCCTATATTTTAATTATTTCGATTTAAAAATATCATCAAATATCTTAAATAAGTTCTTATCATTTAGAGAATCATATATTTTTAATGAAAAATCATACATTTTATTATAAAATTCATTTCTTTTTTCATCAGCAAAATATTTTTGTTCAATTTTGGTCAGTGCTTTCACCGCTTCTAAAATATCTGGGAAAACACCTGCACCTGAAGCTGCTAAAACAGCTCCCCCTAATGGAGCGGCTTCTTCTATTACATTCCTTATGCATGTTAAATTCACCACATCTGCTATTATTTGATTCCATACATCTGATCTTGATGCTCCACCCGATAGTTTAAGATTTAAAGGTTCTAAACCTATCTCTTTAAACACTTCTATATTCTTTTTCACTTCAAAAGCAACGCCTTCAAGAATTGCCCTATAGAGATCTTTACGTTTATGTTCTAATGAGAGTCCAAATAATAAACTTTTTGAAAAGGGATTCCAATGAGGGGATTCTGCTCCCTTTAAATGAGGAATTAATAATAAACCATTCCCTCCCGGGGAAGAATCTTCTGCTAATGCAGTCATTAAATCATAGGGATCAATATCCTCCTCCTTAACTTGTTGTCTTTCATGATGTCCAAGTTCATCTCTAAACCAACGCAAAACTGAACCTGTAGTAGAAATACTTGCTTCTTGTATCCATGCTCCTGGAAGTGCATGGCAACTACATAAAACTCTTCTCTTAGGATCGAAATTAGGTTCATTTAAATAAGCTAAAATCGAACTTTTTGTACTAGTTGTACATAAAATATCTCCTGGATTTATTACACCAATTCCTAAAGCTGCAGATTGTAGATTTCCCGCACCTGTAATAACCAATGTTTTTTTATCAAAAACTGTTTCATCAGTGACTATTTCTCCTATATCTACTCCACTTTCTACGGGTTCAGGCATTTTATCTAAATCTATTTCTAAATCATTAGCAATATCTTCTGAATATCTTAAATTATTAATGTCAAATAACATAGTTCTGGAAGCATTTGAAAAATCTGTTATGAATCTTCCTGTTAATTTATTTATAATAAAATCAGAACCAAGTAAGAATTTATATGTATTCCTGTATATTTCTGTTTTATTATTTTTTAACCATAGAATTTCTGAAAGGGAAAAAGATGAATCCAATGTTAAACCAGTTATATTATAGATTTTATCTATACCTATTTTGTTTTTTATAATTTCTGCTTCTTTAGTTAGTCTTCTATCTCCTGATAAAATTCCTTTATATAATGGATTTCCTTGCTCATCAACAGGAACTATCGTTTCTTGATTATTTACGATTGAAACACTAATTATTTCAGTTTTGTCGATTCCACTTTTTTTTATTGCAGAATCAATAGATAATTTTACAGAGTTCCACCATTCATTTGCATCTTGTTCGCCAAAAGAATGATTAGGATAAGAACCTTGCCATCTCTTATGATCCAATGAAATAATAGTTCCAGCGACATCAAAAATAAAAGTACGACATCCATTAAGGCTTAATTCAATAGCAGTAATAAACATAAAATATTAATCTCTCCTCTAAAATTAGTGTCAATTAAGTATTATATATAATATAAAAATTAATAAAGTTCATTATTTAAAAATAAAATAACCATATTTTTTTTTTAATTCTTATATCCGCAACGAGGACAAATTAATTTTCCAAATCCCACTTTGTACTCCCCTAATTCTGTTAGCAACCCATTACATATTGGGCATTTAGGTGAGAAATTAGGAAACCATTGACCATCAATATTAGGCTGATTTTTTAAATGGTTGATTTGTTTTATTTGCTTAAGATCCTTTTCATCTAATTGGAAAAGCTGCTTCTCTTCCAAAATTGATTTTCCTTTTGCTGTAAGAAATTTTAGAAATTTTATTTCATCAGGTTTATTCAATAAAGAAAGTGTCTTTAAAATAGCAACCTTCTTATATTTTGAACATAGCTGGACCAATTCTGGTGGTGCTAAAGCAACAAGTATTCCTTGAATTTCATTATCTCTTTTGGTCTTTTGAAATAAAAATTGATATATTCTTTTCTCATAATCCATAGCCCATATAAATATCCAGTTTTGGATAGAATAATCTTCTGATTTTGGACCAGTGATTCTCTTAATTGTATTGATATTATCATAATGAGGATTATTATTGATATTTGATTTTAAGTCATCGAAAAAATCAACCTCAATGACAGGATATTTCTTAAATATCTCCATAATTGATAATAGTCTAACTTTTGTTAATTCTATACTTCCAAGTTTATCCCATGGTGTATAGGTAAAAATAGTAAAAAATTGGTTCATTATAAATTATAATTATCTATAAATTAATAAATTCTCCTTCAAACTAAATTAATAATTGATAATTCAGATATAAATAAGATTGTGATTGGTTTATTATAAGTTGAATTTGATAAATGTTAAATAGATGCTTTTTGGATTCAATCTTTTATTTTTTGATTTTTATCGTCTTTTTATATTCTTGAACTGTTAACTTTAGCGCTTTTAATTTTCCTTTTAATTGATTTTCGATATTTTCTTCCAATGAGAAGAAGAAATCTATTTGATCTTTAGCGAGGTTTTGTAACTTATTTACATGATCTTCTAACGTAATTTCAGCGGAATCTTTTAATTCACTATAGTCCCATAAGAAAGCAGTTGTTTTAAAAGGAATTGTAAACTCGAATTCTTTTTTGAGAACATAATATAATTCAACACATTTGGAAGTAAAATCATCTCTTATTAAATATTGTAATATAGCAAATCTTTTATTTGGACTAAGTTCATTTATGATAATGAAATATCTGAATTTTCGATAGGTTATTTTTTTTGAATAAATTACACCTTCCTGTAAATCTCCCTCTCCATTAATTTCATATTGATCCTTTAAAGCCAAATTAAAACTCCCCTTTTATATGGTTTTTGTATATACTTGCTTTTTTTTCTATAATTAATTGCTAATTTTATTATTGATAAATTATCAATAAAGCTCGAGTTTATATCTTTATATAATTTTTACAACATATAAATAATGATAGATTTAAGAAAGGGATTAATAAAAGAATTAACAGAATCTTTTTTTCAATAACAAATAATATATTTATTTGTTTTTAAATTTCCAGATTATAAAAATAAAATAATATTATTATTTAAACTATATTGCTTATCCTTTAATTTAGCAAATCCCTACTAAATTTTAATTGTTAAAAACAGTCCATATCTTTATAATATCATCTTGAAACAGTTTATAAAAAAAACTTACTTAATTTAATAATTTAGGAATTTATTAAATTATATAATAAAGATATAATTAAATTTTTACTATGGAAGGAATTTGGGATACAAAAGCGGATTCTGTAAAAAAAGGGGATAACTCGAGAAATGTTTCTCCAATTGAGAAAAAAATAGATGAAAGTGAAATCACTCAATACATATTTAATAAAATAATGTTTATTAATCAATGGTATACTATTCCTCAAAATGATTTAGAATTATTTAAGAATTTTCTAGAAGGAGGTGCAAGATCTTATCCTTCTGACGGCAATATTCCATGTGATATCGTTGCTAAAGAAGTTAGAAATATTCTTAATACAATTGTAAGATATGCTCAAGATCCAAGTCATATTAATTTCAAAGAAGCAAATAAAGCATTAAGAAATAAAAAAAAATCTCTGGTGAGGGGGACATTAAAACTATATTTAGGGAAATATACATCAAGGGATTGGCGAAGAAAACGATTTACTGATGATATTGACTTTTGGACATTTCAAATAAATATCTTGAAATCTGCCTTAATGGAAAATGGATTTACAAAGAATAAAAAAACAAGAGAATGGGAAAAACAGGTTTTTTGGATAAATCCAAAAACAAATGAAAGGAGAGTTGAAACCTTAGTTGCAGCAAATGATACAAATCAGTTATTAGATTTTGGAGCAGGAAGTTATTTAGAGGGTGCGAGTTTAAGACAAATTTTTAATAAAAAGATAAAGAGAGGTCATGATGTTGACTTAAGTGATATTATCAATGTTACTATGGTATGTATGAGCGATGATTCAGAACATAAGGATGAATGGATCGATTCATGGTCCGCATTTGAAGAAGCAGCAAATACAAGAAATACTAGATCTATTTCAAATATGATTAGTCTTTGTCGCTTTTCATTAGCTATCGCTGATCATTTTGAAAGAGTAAGTAAAGCAATAGAAAAATATCATAAATTATTGTATGATAAATCATCATATTCCGACAATAAAATTAAGTCAATATGTAAAATATCTATTCATTGGGAAGAATTTTGTAATGAAAATACTATAGAATCAACAAGGGAAATGATACATAATTTCATACTTGAACAAAAAGAGGAACGATATAAATATCTAAAAAATCTGAAAAATTTAACTCAGAAAATCTTGGAATTATTAAATTCAAAATTTAAACATCAAAAAATAATTTTTGAAATTTTAAAATAAAAAGTAATTTAGTAATTTAAGTTCGACAAGATAAACTTTAATTAATCCTTTCCTGCATTACATTTAAATAT
>CAZGJX010000169.1:0-6143 GCA_964525635.1 uncultured archaeon | reverse complement strand
TAAGAAACTATTTAAAAAAGTGATTTTTAAAATTTACATAACTTAAGTTATTAAAATAAATATTAATAATAACCTATATGGCCAAGATTATTACCATTTTCATCTTGAGCAAAGACAATTCCTATAGAGAAATTATTTTTTTCATCATTTTTTTTTTTTTTCATATTCTTTATCATTTTAAATTTCAACTGATATGTGCCTTTGCATTTAAGACATTTCATATATATAATCTTTGTATGATATTGTTTCTCATCATGTTCCTCTTTTTTTAATGGTTCCAATAATCTTTTATTTTCATTATCACAATTAGGTAAAAAGCATTGGTCCAAAGATATTTTTTCCATACCTCTTCTTGCTAATTCTATAAAAACATAACTTGGAATGTCATCCCAGAGTTCATTTTGTTTACTCATAAATATTAAAAATTGTTTTTTAATTAGGTTATCATGCTCCTAGTATTAAGTATAATATAAAAAGAAAAAAATAATTAACTATTTACATTATAAAAAATAAATAGTTAAATAAAATAATCAATCCTAAAATGACTGAAGACACAGAATTTTCAAAAGAAACTATTAATTATGTTTCAAAATTAGCTTTATTAGACCTAAGTGAAGATGAAAAAGATACATTATCAAAACAATTAAGTAATATTCTCTCTTATTTTAAGAAACTAGATAATTTAGATACAACTGATATTGAACCAACAAGACATCCTATTAAAGGATTAAAAAATGTTTTTAGAAAAGATGAACCTTGGGAAGGATTGACTAATAAGGATGCTTTAAAAAATTCAGAACATATAAAAGATGGTTATTTTAAAGCTCCTCGAATATTAAAAGGATAATTCCCTTATTTATATTAAAATTTAGTGGAATAAGAATATTATAAGAAACCATTGATTATCAGATTATTTTTGTCTTAATTTCCTTTTTCTTAAGAAGTCTTGATATATAATTTTTATAATCTTTCAATATTTTTTTTAAATTTTCATTGTCCTTAATTTTTTCCCATAATTCAAGAGTTTCAAAAGAGGAGATACCAAGATCAAACCTAAACCAACTAATAGGGAATAACTTATCTCTTTCAATACCAGATTCAATAACAGTTATACAATCCTGATCAATATAAAATTCAGGTATTTCCTCTTCTTGAAAAACTATTGTATCATTCATCATGAAAAAGTTTGCTGATTTATTTGATGACACAACTATACCTGTTGTAGAACCTTTCGCAGACATCAAATTCATAGAAAAATCATCTATGGAGTTCCCTTCAATTTGAATCTTTTGCTTATTTGTTCCTTGAAGAGTTATATTTATATATTTTTTCTTTTCTTCTGTTCTAATTAATTCAGGAAATAGTTCTTCATCCCTATTTTTTTTATGAGCTTCCATCAATTTATTAATTAGATCATGTTCAAGAGATAACCCAGGAATAACTGTATTTTGATTCATAAAAGCATCAACCTCAAAATCGGCTATTCCATAAAAAAGCCTCTTTTCATTCATTATTTTATTTAAACTATCAACTATTGTTTTGATTAAAGCATCAGGATTTTCTCGAATAGAATCGTATTCTTTTGTGGTAAATGTGTCAATTTGATCTTCTAAACCATCTATATCTCTATAAAATTCACCCCAACTCATTTCCGTATAAATCATTCCCTCTGTATGAAAATTATGTTCCCTATCGATACTAAGAATACTTTTAGAACCTCCTAACTCCACACCAATTTTAGAACCTGAAGCTAATAAAGCAGAGGGAGGGTTATAGAATTTTAAATACAAATTAAGATCCTTAAAAATGTTTTAACATTATTATATAACAAATATTGTTTTACCTATATGATAAAAATCTTTAAAAAATTATAAATTCTTATATAATATTAAAATATTGTCAAAATACGTATTCTGAATTCTTGTAAATAAAAATTATAATAAATAGTATCAAGATTTATCAGTTTCTTTATAATATTTATTAAGGATTCTAATTGCGTGGGCCATATCTCTTAAAGCTTGCCTTCTCTCCTGAGGTGTCATTTGATAAAAATCATCTACTAAATTCACTCCTATCTTTTCACTGGATGCCAATTTCTCAAATTTTTTGAATACTAAATTTAAAATATAATGATCATATTCAGCTAATATATTTATTAATTTATCATTTTTTTTTATTTCATTCCATAATTGAAGTGTTTCTAAAGCTCTAATTCCAATATCAATCCTAAACCAGCTTATGGGAAATAAAAGCTCTCTTTTTATTCCTAACTCAATTGTTTGAATATTCTTTTTATCTATATAAAACTCGGGATTATCATTTTCTTTAAAAATTATATTATCATTCATAATATAAAAGTTAGCTGCCTCAGATGAACTACACACAATTCCTGTGGCAAATCCTTTTACGACTCTTAATTGATTTGCTAGATCTTCTAATTTGGAGCCATGAAATATTAAATTATTTTTTTTTTCTCCTTGGAATTCAACTTTTATTTTTTTTCGTTTTTTAATATCCCTAATTATTTCTGGAAATAAATCTCTATTTCTTGTTTCTTTATGGGCTAACATGAGTTTATTTATTACATTAATGTCTAATTTTAATCCAGGTATGACTGTATTTGCATTTAAAAATGCATCTACTTCTAAATCAATAATACCATAGAAAAGTTGCCTTTTTTTAATTATTTGATTAATACTTTTTATAATAATATCAATTAAAAGTTCAGGAATTTCATTAACAGATTCATATTTCTTAGTAGTGAAACTATGTATTTGATCCTCGAGTCCTTTTTCCTTATAAAACTCTCCCCAACTCATCTCTGTAAAAATATTTCCCTGTGAAAAAAGATTACGACTATCATCCATACTTAGGATAAGCTTTGATCCTCCTAAATCGACACCCTCTTTGGAACCCGAGGCAAGTAAAGTTGGAGGGGGATCATAAAAATTTAATAGCATTGTTTTATCATACCTCTTAAAAAACCGAATAAATATTATCTATAAAATAAGAAAAAAAATTTATTTAAATAATTAGTGAAAAAAAAAGTTTAAACAGTCTGTGAAAATAAAATACCTTAAAATATAATTAGAATTAAATTTCTCACAATTTTAAAAAAAATAAATGAAGAAAATGGAAGTTATCCCTCTTAAATTATTGGGAGCGTAAATTTAAATGTAGATCCTTTATTAAGGCCTTCAGATTCCACCATTATATTTCCATTGTGTAATTCTATAATTTCTTTTGAAATATATAATCCTAAACCAGTACCATTTAGTTTAATATCATATTGTTCTAATGGTTTTTGTATGTGGACAAATTTATCAAACATTTTCTCAATATGATCTTTTGTTAAACCAATACCATTATCAGAGATAGTAATCTCAATATTATTATCAATTTGTTTTAGGATTATTTGAATTAAACCACCAGAAGGGGTATAATTTATAGCATTTGATAATATATTAGTGATTACTCTCTCAATTCTTGCTTTATCAATCTTTATTTTAAATTCTTTTGGTAATTCTTTTGTTATATTATGATTTCTTTTTTTCAATAAATATTTAATATCTCTTATACAGCTTTTTATTAATTCGACAATATCTATTTCCGTCTTTTCAAGTTTAAGATTATTTGATTCTAATTTTGATATATCGAGTAAGTTTGCGATTAATTTAGTTAATTTTTCACTGCCCTCACTTATTATTTGGACTAATTCATTAATATAATGTTGTTTTTTACTATCATAATTTTTAACTAAATCTGTTAATAACTGTGATGCTCCATATACAGAAGTCAGTGGAGTTTTTAGTTCATGAGAAGCTCTATCTAAAAAATTTTTCCGTATAAGGTCTAACTCTTTTAATCGTTTATTTTCTTCCATTATTAAATTCTCTGCGTCTTTCTCCTTTGTAATATCAAATACGCTTATTAATGCTGCAGGTTTACCTTTATAATTGATCGATTGTAATATCTTTTCTACCCAAAATAGTTCTTTATTTTTTTTAACATATTTAACTTGAAAACAATAAATATTATCCTTTATTCCAATTTGTTTCTTCTGAATTTGTTCTAAAATAAATGATATATGACTTTCATACCAAACTTTTTCATAATCTTTTAGATTCCATTGTTTTATTTCTTCAAGATCATAGCCAATTAATTCAGCAAATCTATTATTAACATATTTAATTAAATCATCTTGTATAATAACTATCCCTAATACTGATTGTTCAGCAATACTTCTAAATTTCTCTTCAGATTCTTTTAGTTTTAATTGGGATTTTTTTTGTAAACTTATATCCCTCACAAAACCATTAAATCCAATTTTGGCCCCAATTGAATCAGTTCTTAGATAAATTGAAGTTTCTCCAAATAGTATTTTATTTGAATCGGTTTTAATTTTATACTGAAAATTCTTTATTTTATTTCCAGTATTGTAGAGCTGGTTAAAAATATCAAAAAATTTTTTACTATCTTCTTCATTTAACAAGTCTCTATAATTCATAGTTAATATTGTTTCTTTAGAATGATTCCAAAGTTTAGCAAAAACATCGTTTACAAAAATAAAATTACCATCTAAATCAACCTCAAAATATCCTTCAATAGAATTTTCTATTATTTCTTTAAATTTTTTATCTACTACTATTTTTAATGAATCCTCTTTAGGGACTTTTTTTAAAAAAATTTGGATGTATGTGTTATTAAAAAATTTAATTTGAGAAGCATATACATTTAGTAAGAAAATTTTATTTTTTATTTTTACTTGTAGATTTTCTGGACCAAAAAGATCACCTTTCTTTAAATCTTCAAGAATAGTTGGAATTCTCTCTTCAAAAATTACAGATAAATATGGTATATTTACTATTTTTTTTTCAATAATATCATTACAATTTTCTTTGAAAATCTTTTTTGCTTTTTTATTTATATATTTTATTTTCCCATCTAAATCTAAAAAGATTATAGCAAATGGAATATTATCAAACCCTTTTCTAAATTGATCCATAAATCCATTTAATTTTTCATTAGAATTAATCATTTTATTTTATGGGAAATGAATATCGTTTTACTATTTATTATAATATTTTAATTTTAATTTTTTAACTATTAGTAAATTTTAAATGTTCGTACTATTAAACAGAAATTTTCTACTAAAATAGGCGTCTCTAACAAAAAAATACATTTTCTACATTTAACTAATTTTACCTAGTATAATTTATATATTAAAAATTCTAGTGTATTTAAATCTAAAATTATAAGTTTGGTTAGTATTATTAATATCATCTAATGTAAGATTTAATGATTTTTTATAGATATCTATTTTTTTAATGAAAAATTAATTAAGTAAATTAGAATCATTTTAAATTTATTTAATTTATAGTTTATAGCTAATAATATAAAACTAAGTTATGAATGAACAAACCAAAATTTGTAAGGTAATCGTTGCTGGGGATGGAGGAGTTGGTAAAACATCGATAGTTTATAAATTAGTCGGTAAAGATATTGATATAGATTTTACTACGGGTATTGATTTTGAAGAATTTGATATTAAATTGGATAATAATTTCAATATTGATATAGTCTTCTGGGATCTAGGTGGGCAACCACTTTTTAGGTTCTTTCAGTCGGACTTTTTTGATAGTGCAAATATCATATTATTAGTTTTTGATCTTAATCGCTATAGTTCATTTCTAAACATTGAAAAAGAATGGTTACCAATCGTAGATGAAAATAATTTATTGAAAACCTCTAAATTAATATTAGTAGGAAATAAAATGGATTTAGGGCAGACCATTGATGATAAAGATATTAAAAAATATGTTATTGACAATAATTTACCTTTTATTAAAATTTCAACTAAAGATTCCAAAAATCTAAACGAATTAAAAAATATAATAATTAAATTAGCTAATTCTTTTTATAAAGATAATTAAGCAATTCATTTTAATCTATACTTTCTACTTTTTAATTTAAATAGTTCTTAATAATATCATAATTTTTTTACCATAAAAACAAAAGAAAACCTATTACTTTAGGGATATGATGAATTTTGTTATAAAATATTGTAAAAATCATTAATATTTCTCACACCGTTGCAAAAAATCTGGACATTATTGGACATCCAGCTTGAGGGCCAACAACGG